>CAWUOD010000906.1:0-1501 GCA_963923115.1 uncultured Singulisphaera sp. | reverse complement strand
AAAAAGGGAAAAAAAACAATCGAAACGGCTTCTGGAAATCCACCCCTCGCACCCTTTGCAACACCTGCGGTCGATGACTGGATCCAAAAGCTGATTGGGCGGGAACTGCTGCACAAGCCGATGATGGCGGAGGGGCATTGGCAAAATTGGATTTCCAACCGAATGTCCCTCTGGTTTGTCCAAAGAACACTACGCACTTTGGCCCGGGAGGCGAACTTTTCCGGCATCATCAATTTTCTGACCAAAGCCCACCAGGCCGAACTTTCCTCCCCAATGTCGGCCCCCAGGGTCAGTGACTTTCACCATTATTTCGAAATCGCATTCGTTGAAAGTTTCCGATCGGTTTTCCGTGTTGCAAGCAAGGCAAGTCCATCCCGCATCCGTTCCGCAGGACTGTTCCGGGGCTTGATGAGGCTAATGGAAAAATTCCGGACCGCCTGGCTTGCACAGGGGCGGCAAACAAGGTTAAGCTCCCTCGATTCGGTTGATGACCGCCAAATGGAAGGCCTAAGGGGTTTCATAAGGCATTTCGGTCGCGACCTTTTTCCGGCAAGACTCATGGGGCTTGGCAACATTCGGGGAATCCTGGATCGGGGTGTCGCACAACACCTCGCCAATCTTGAGAGAAACCGCGATCCGCTGGACAAAAACAAGCTCCTTGAGGAGATTGGCGGTTCGATTACCATGGAGGATGCCTCCTCAAAATTGGAACTGGTTCTCAGGGCGGTCGCGGAAAATTATGACTGCTTCAAGGATTATAAATCTACCACGACGGTATCTGATTACGGCGAAAATCTTCACATATTGCTGGATTTCCTCCGGGTCAAAGCCGCCTTCACAAGAGAGGTCTGGAACAGGGGGCCCTGGTATCTGCTACATAGGGAAATGCTGGAAGCCGGCATGCGCGAACCGTTGGAGGAATGGATCGGCGAAGTGATGGCGGAATTCCGTCCCATTGCAGATCAATATCTTCAAAAAATCGCCAATCTCGAAACAAGACATGGTGTGCGGCTTCTCACGGTCAGACAGGAGATTGAGGAAGGCCTTTGGATGCCAATGGAGAACGAGAGCCTCCATTATCATCTTCGGGATCTGTGCCGACTCAAGGAGGAAGGCGAGGACTCTGGCTACCAACAAGGCTTGGCCGATTTCAGGAAAGAACTCGCCAAGTGGGTTGGCAAGCCGTGGGGTGTTGGACGGGACGCCCCCGACTGGATCCGCAAGCTGGATGACAAAAGCGCCTCGGAGGGGGACGAATCCACCATTCTCAGGTTTGGCCCCATCGATGCACAATCATCCGCCATCTCGGAAAATGGTGTGCCAATCGAAGGCGCCCTGACCCTGGAAATCATCAGGGACAGGCTAAAGGAACTGGACTCGATGCCAAAAAATTAGTGATTTCCAATAATCGTTTTGGAAATCCATTAGGTATCAAGGATCATGATTTCCCGGCGGGATCCCACAACCAATTGATTACAGTTTTTGCTATCCCGCGCAATCC
>CAWUOD010000905.1:0-1502 GCA_963923115.1 uncultured Singulisphaera sp. | reverse complement strand
CGCCGACCAGGTTCTTCATGGGCTTACGATTGCAGGAGTCCTGGAAAAAGCGGGCCAGGCCAAAATCGTCAAGCTGCCTCTTTCCAAAGGACAGGCATTTGGAGCCGAGGTGGTTGGCTCCCACGGCAAGTCAAACAAAGATACCGGATGGGAACCCGAGCTTGAACTTCGTAGGCCCGATGGCTCGCTTTTGGCGCGGGGGCTTGGAACCCTGGGCGCCACAACCGACATCGGGGGCGTCCACAATCTTTACCTCCGGGATCTTCAATGGCGTGGAAATCCCGCTTTCGCGTACAGGCTTGATGTGGGCCCTTTGCCGGTGGTTTTGGGTGTGTTTCCCAGGGTTTTCACAACCTCCAACACCCAACAATCCGTTCGACTTTCCGGAGTCAACCTTCCCGACACATCAGCTTCGGTTGTCCCGGGGAAAACCGTTGGATCCACGACCCCGATTAACCTTTCCGCGTTCCCGGTAAAAGCCGCTGGTAAAGCCGAGGTGTTCTCCAGTTCGGAAACCGAAATCACAGACCCAAAAACAACTCTTGTCCCGGGAATGGCCGGCCAGGCAATTCTTTCCGGGCCGGCAACTGATATTCGTTGGGCGTTTTCGGCAAAAAAAGGCGAGCCGCTCATTCTTGAGGCTCAGGCACGAAGATTCGGTTCCCCGGTGGATCCCACGCTGGCCATTTTGGATTCTTTGGGAAATCCCCTGATCAGGTCCAGACTTCAATCCCTCGCCAAAACCCATGTGACCTTCCGCGATCACACATCATCAAGCCCGGGCATCCGTCTGGATACATGGGCGGATCTTTCCACCAATGACTATCTCCTTGCTGGCAATGAACTGGTCCGTATCCGCAACCTGCCCAAAAATCCGGATGATGATTGCCAATTTTATAGTAAAGGCGGGAACCGAACCGCATTTCTGGGCACCACACCAGTGCACCATCCCAACGGCCAGGACATGTTCAAGGTCCGGATTCATCCACCCGGAACCCAACTTGCCCCGAACGGGATGCCCATGGTCGACCTCCCCTGGTACAACGACGATGGAGCCTCGGAATTTGCAAAAGACTCCCTTCTGATATTCGATCCCCCATTCGATGGAACCTTTTTTGCGAAAATCTCGGACACATTCGGAACGACCGGCCCCGCCCACTTCACCCGTTTTTTGGTGCGGAAGGCCCGGCCTGACTTTGGCATCAAGGTAAGTTCGGCCGGCAAATGGATCGAAGGCTCCCCTCGATTGGTCCAGGTGGTACTGGACAGGAAAGACGGTTTTTCAGGGCCAATTGAACTTTCATGGAAGGATGAAAATGGTATACACGAATTGGCAGGCAGATTGGGGCCCTACGACGATGATGCCATCCTTCCAATTGTTTCAAAACCAATAAAAGACCAAAACACAAAACCAAGCCGATTAACCCTTGTTGCAAAATATCCGGCCCAACAAGGCACCATTGAACATGAGGCGATGGTTTCTCCAGATCAACCCCAAAAAG
>CAWUOD010000904.1:0-1503 GCA_963923115.1 uncultured Singulisphaera sp. | reverse complement strand
CAGGCAAACCGGTCGTTGTCTCTGTTCCCTTGAGTATTGAGGAGACAACCGCACAAGTCCGGCTTGAGATGTTGGGGATTGCCCTCGATCAGGGCAAGGAGGATGTCGCCCTTGTGGCTCTGAGGGATTTGGGCGGAATTGCGTTTTCACGATTTGATTTCATTTCCCTTTTGGGATCGGGATTTTCCGGCTCGTCCTGGCTTTGCCGTGACAAAGTCACTGGCAAGGCTTTGGTATTGAAGGCGTCCTTCGACACGACCCTTGATTCGATGGAGAGCCAGAGGGTGAGGGAGCGATCGCTTCTTCGTGAATCGGAGCATCCATGTCTTGAGCTTCCGGAACCCGAGCTGGAGGCATACCCTGAAGGATTGCCTGGCGCCCCGATAGGCGCGGGTCGATTTTGGCTGCGTCCCTTTATAGGCGGAGAGAGCCTGTCACAAAGGGTGCGCCGGGATGGTCCCCTTTCGTCGGCGGAGTGGTTTCCCATTGGCTGGTCGATTTTGTCCGCAATAAGAGATCTTCATAGTCGTGGCATGCTCCACAGGGCCCTTTGTCCCGGTCATGTCATTCTGCCCACGAATAATCCCGATTTGCCCGCCATTCTTATCGATTCGGGCGAGGCGCCAAAGAGATCGCTTATCCATCCCCTGATGGCCAACCCCGAATCCCAGTTGTCCACCCGGCTGGGGAGGTCCGCAGCCAGGCGCGCGCCTTTCATGGCGCCAGAGGCCAGCGGAAAACCCAAGGGGATTTCCTGGTTTGGGCCTCCCATGGATATATGCGCGTTTGGGCTGATCGGTTGGTACGCCCTCACGGGAACACCCACGCCATCAAGCGCGCGCAAGGAGGAAATTGATCCCGCATGGCGCCAAATCCTGGACAAATGCACCCAGTGGATCCAGGGCAAAAGGCCCATGATGATTGAACCCGTGATGGAGATGGTCCGGGAAATCGCCCCATCTGGTGAGGCGGCAAGGATTGATGAGGGGATCAAACGGGCCATGCGAAAACGCATGGAGGACATGATCCAATCCAATCCCGATAGCGCGGATGCCCTTGTTCGGATGGGTAGAACCCTGGTTCGACTTGAGGATGCGGGAGGCGCCCTCGAAGCGTTTGGAAAAGCGATTGACCTTAACCCCGAATTGTCCACCGCCTGGTTGGGACGGGGACTTACCCACATGATGAGAATGGAGCCGGCCGAAGCTGTCCTTGATTTGACGGAGGCGGCGAAATTGGAGCCGGATCGCCACGAAATTTTCGCAAACCTGGGGACATGTCTTGTAAGATTGGGCCGGAACCAGGAGGCACTCGAGGCTTTTGACAAAGCCATAGCGCTTTTTCCCGGTCATCCGGGAATCGAATGCGAGATTGGGGACGCGTACCTTTCGCTGGGTCGGCCCGCGGATGCGATGAGCCATTTCGCGATCGCATTGTCCTCGGAATCCTCCAACATCAGGGCCTATTGCGGACAGGCAAAAGCATATATCGCGCTTGGGGATC
>CAWUOD010000903.1:0-1504 GCA_963923115.1 uncultured Singulisphaera sp. | reverse complement strand
TTCCGGACACATCGAGCTGTTAGGCAAATAGGAATTTGTGAATAAATGTAAGTTGTGATCGATAGATAAAAATCATGAAGTTTCGCGTTGATCGGGGTGTGATGCAAAGCTTTGAAAAAAATGGTTTGGCCAAACCAGGGATTTTTTCCGGGCTAAAGATTCCCCAGGGCTATCCAACCACAAGAGGGCCCGATTCGAGCTCTTCGTCTTCCTCTTCGTTTACGGGTTCAGGTGGGACATGAGGGGCGGCATTCACCTTTCCGGCCAAGGCAAGCGAAACCAATGCGCTTCCCGCCGCGACCAGGCCCACCATCGGGAAGCCAGCAAGCTTTCCGTTTTCATCCTCGAATACGAGGGCGCCGGCAATCGCGGGGGCAATCCCCGTGGCCAGGTGCTGGATGGCTGTGTTCAGGCTCATGAATGCACCCCGGTTTTTTGCGATTGCGGCTCCCAGTAGCATGGCCTGGGCGGGGACCATGCGGCCCGCCGCCAATACCATGAAACCGCCCAGACCGAGAGTGGCCAGCCAAAGGGGACCTGGAGGCAAATTGGTAACCACCAACGCCATAAGGATGGCGCCAAAGGCCAAGCCCCGGAACAGCGGCAATCGCGGAACACGATCGGAATACCTGCCGACGATGTTCATCCCGATCAGGGTAAACAGTCCGGCAAAAAGATACACCACCGCCAAGGATCTCTCGGTCCAGCCGTTGATGGAAGCAAACACCGGCCCGCAGAACGAACCGACCGTGAAGGTTCCAAGGACAAGAAAGAACGAGAACGCGAAAGCCCAAAGGTGATTGGGGACCTGAATCACCTCGGCGAATTCTTTTATGGGGTGGGGCCGGGCGTGGCGGAGGTGTTCATTCACTTCAGGCAGCCGGAACAGGCCAACTATCCAAACCAGCGCGCTAACCCCGGCAAGAACGATAAACGGAGTTCCCCGGCCGTACCACTCGCCCAGCATCAGGCCAATCGGAAGCCCCGCCACCGATGCTATGGCAAAAGCGGACATGACCGCTCCGCTTGCCCGTCCACGCTTTTCATGAGGAAAAAGGTCTCCAATGATTGCCATAATGGCAACCGAGGCCAATCCACCGAAAATTCCCGCGAGGGTTCTGGCCAGAAGCATTCCCTGATAGTCAGCGGCCAATCCGCAATAAAGGGTGCTGAGTGAAAAACCCGCGTAGAGAAATAGCAGCACGGTTTTTCGATCGAGTCGGTCCATGATGAAGCTTGCGAGCAGGCTGGCGATTCCCGCCGCCCACGCATATGCGGCGACAATGTATCCGAACTGGCTTGGGGTGATTTCCAGCTCCCGGCGCAATCTGTCCCCCAAAGGCATAATGATGACAAAATCGACCATGTGCGTGAATTGGATCGCTGTCAAAACGAAAATGAGCGCCCACTCGCCTCGTGTAATCGTGGCCGGGTTTGGGGAGTGTGTGGACGGTACAGACACTGTCTCTTATACACATCTCCGAGCCCACGAGACCAGAGAGGA
>CAWUOD010000902.1:0-1508 GCA_963923115.1 uncultured Singulisphaera sp. | reverse complement strand
GTCCTTACCATGGCCCAAGCCTATATTTGGCCGCTCACCTTAATGGTTCCATCCCTCCCAAAAGGCCCCTAGGACTTCAATCAATTTCCCGCGGCGGCGCCTTCAATCCGGTGATCGACACCCGCTTCAATCCATTTCTGTCCAGGTTGACGGACCAAAGTATGGGAGTCGCCCTGTTTTGATCGGCTAATTTTCATTCCCATTTTTTCCAATTCAATGATTGAACTCTCCCAATTCGCATCACCTCTTTCAGCCCGCAAAAGCTCTGGCATCCATTGGTGGTGAATCCTTGGAAAATCCACAGCCTCCTGTGCCCCCATCTTAAATTGGATGATGTTAATAATCGTTTGGGCCACCGTGTTTGGAATGGTTCTGCCGCCCGGGCTACCGCTAACAATCCAGGCCCGATTTTTATCAAGAACAATAACGGGAGTTTGGGAACTTAACATTCGCTTTCCAGGGGCAATCAAATTGGGTGGGGTTCCAACCCTCCCTGACACGTCAGTTTGCCTGGGAAACCAATTAAAATCCCCCATTTCATTATTGAGAAGAAATCCGCCGGGGGAAACCTGATGGCTTCCATAGCTATCCTCAAGTGTGTAGGTGTTGGCAACCGCCATTCCGTTTTCATCCATAACACCAAAATGGGTGGTGCTTTCACTTTCCTGTGAAACAACCGGACCAAGGGGCAGGGGTGAACCAAGCTCTTCCTCGAAAAGAAACCTGTCCAATCGGATCTTTTTGGAAAGTCCCTGAACTCTATCTTTTTCCCATAAAAAGGCAGGAATAGGTTGATAATCGGGGTCCCCGGCAAAGCGAACCCGATCACGAAATGCAAATCGCGACGCCTCCGCAATAACTTTTAATGTTTTAGGGGAATTTCTTGGATTCTGACCCACCTTGGCGTTTTCGAGAATTCCCAGCATTTGTAGCAGTATCATGCCTCCCGCACTGGGAGGGCCCGGGACCAGAATTGTGCTTCCTTGATAGGATCCGCGGAGTGGCTCCCGAACCTTTGCCTGGTAACGATCCAGATCCTCATGGGAAATAGCTCCCCCATTTCCAACCAGATGGCCCACTAAGTCCTTTGCCACTTGACCATTGTAAAAGCCATCACGCCCATGGTCCCGAATTGCCTCCATTGTCCTTGCCAAATTGGGCTGAATCAAAATCATTCCGACCTTCCATTCACTTGCATTTGCCGGAGGGCCAAAAAAACGATGCAGATCCGGATACTTTTCTTTTGGATAATTTTTTAGCACACGATTTAACGAAACTGACAATCCTTTATAAACCGGAAATCCCTGGTTTGCCAATTGGCAGGCTGGCTGAACCAATTGCTTCCAGGGAAGAACACCGTGTCTTTTATGGGCAAGAAAAAGTCCAGCAACCGTTCCGGGTACCCCCACCGCTTTTGCCGTGTTGGGAGAATCACCTCTCTTGAAATAACCTGGAGTGGCAACCAGTGGGGCACACTCCCTGTATTCAATCACCTCAGGTTGCCGATC
>CAWUOD010000901.1:0-1515 GCA_963923115.1 uncultured Singulisphaera sp. | reverse complement strand
TGACGCCTTCCCAACCAAAATTTGGCTGGGACGGTTTTTCAGTGACGACTAATTATAGCCGCATTAAAAAATCACATATCAGCCAGTCAAACCGGAAATCGGTTTGCCATGATCAACTATAGGGGTGGGACGCCCGTTAAAGTCCTTGATCAGGGTGTTTGCGGAATCGATTCCCAGATGGTTGTAAATTGTCGCAAGGAAATCACCAGGACCGCAAACATGCTCAATTGCATCTTCTCCACGCTTGTCCGTGGCACCAATAAAACGACCTGTTTGAATACCACCCCCTGCCCACAGGTTTGAAAACCCCCTGGGCCAATGATCCCGGCCTGGCTGGGAGGTTCCGGCTGGAGCACTGGCATCACCTGCTCCTGTGCTTGCCGCATAGCTAATTTTCGGTGTCCTGCCAAATTCTCCCGTAACGACCACAAGCACCCGTTTATCCAACCCCCGGGAATAAATATCCTCTATTAGCGCCGAAACGGCTTGGTCGTATGCCTCGGAACGAAATTTCATCGCATCAAAGACATGGTGGTTCACGGCATGATCGTCCCAATTCTGAACACGACCGCACAAAGGTCCACTGAGACTGGTGGTCAAAATATCCACACCTGCCTCAACAAGGCGCCGGGCCAAAAGCAATTGCTGGCCCCAGGCATTGCGCCCATAACGATCACGAACCCTGGGATGTTCCCTGCTTAAGTCAAAAGCAATTTTTGTCTGTGGGTTGGTCAGCAGCGTCATTGCCTGGGATTCAAACTCATCCAAGGCTCCCAATTCGCGCGCGTGATCAAAACTCCTTTCAAGCGTGTCCAGCTTTTGACGCAGGCTTGACCGGCGCCCAATCCGGCGCAATTCATCGGCGTCGGAAAGTCCAATGTTTGGGACGGAAAAGGTGGGCGAATCAGGATTACCCGCGACCACAAAAGGGGAATAAGCATCGCCCAGATAGGCTGGTCCGTTGTACTCCAAAGGCGGATTTATGCCAACATAAGCTGGCAACGGATTTTTTCGTGGCCCCTTTTGGGCCAACATGTAATTCGAAATCGCCATCCAATCAGGATATTTTGGTTTGGGTTTGTCCCTTGTATCCGGATCGCCTGAAAGGAGCTGCATCGAACCCGCAGGATGACCACCCGCCGTCTGCCTCATCGAACGAAGAACGACCAGTTTATCAGCGATCGCCGCCTGGCGGGGCATAAGCTCGGTAAATTGGAGACCGGGAACCTTGGTTGCAATTTGTTTGAAAGGCCCCCGGTATTCACTTCCGGAGTCCGGTTTGGGATCGTAGGAGTCCAGATGGGACAAGCCCCCCGGCTGCCAAACCATAATGACCGCTTTTTTATCAGAATGAACACTGGGGTTGATGCTAGCTTGCGCTGCCTGGATTTTGAGGATATTCGGCAAGCTTAGTGTGGCAAAACCCGCCAAACCCGCTTGTAAAAATGCCCTCCGCCCACTAAGACCATAAGGTATCGGCCCTCGGCAGTCAGGATCGCCAATAAATGGTGTGGA
>CAWUOD010000900.1:0-1515 GCA_963923115.1 uncultured Singulisphaera sp. | reverse complement strand
TCTGGCACTGGTGAGGATCACCTCAACTCCCAGTCTTTCCCACCCTCCCACAAGTCGCTGATAATTTCCCGCTTCGGCCAAATCGATTTTGTTCAAACAAACAATGGCTGGAAATCCGGAACGCCTTGCGGCGGCAAGGTAGCGGTCAACCAGATGAACCTTGAGCTCAGGCTCCACAACCGAAACAACAAAAAAGACCTGATCGAGGTTGGCCACAAGAACATGCTCACGGCCACGAACACTTCGACCAAGCACCCCATGCCTGGCCTCAATCCGTTCGATTACCCCCTGAAAGGGAAGCTCCGAAGGATTACTTGCCCGGGCCGGGGCAATCACAGGTTCGGTCGTTACGGGAAATCGGGCTCCCTCGGCCAAACGAATCCAAACACGATCCCCGGCAGCGACCACATGTCGGGCATCGGTTGCCAATGTTTTAAGCAGCCGCCTGACTGTGCAACCCACATGATAACCATTGTCGGTCTCGACAATGCTGTAAAGGCCATGGACCCTCAACACTCTTCCCGGAAAGCAGGCATCCGTATCAACCGAGGGGAGTTCCCCCGCGGTGGTGGATTCCGTTGTAAGTTGCGAAGGGTCTTGAACTATGGTTCGTTTTCGGGAGAGTTCGCCCTTGGTACGAACCCTTTCGCTATGGTCGGAGGCATCATTTTCGAATTTATGCTCTTCAAAACCTCTGGTCCAAGTCTTGTCCCTGGCGGGTTTGGAGCGGTTTTTTCGAAAATCGACCCGGATTTTACGCTTCATGACACCATTTTAGCATGCGATCTTCGCGCTCAAAAGGGGGCAAATTGCCGGATTCGCCAATCGGAAAGGTTGCTTTGGGGAAATTCCAAGGATATTATTATCCATTATTCCACATCTTGAGCCCTATTGTTTCACTATCTGCCCGGGACCAGTCTGAGGCTTCCTTGGAAAATCTTTCCAATAATTCCACGAAATCCTCACACTGGCACCATGTTTGCCCCTGTATCATTAACATAGAGTTTGTGTGGAGAACCTCACCCTAACCGCTGGACGCAAACCCTTAAGGACGATTTGGAAATGACCGGGCTTCGCAAGGGAATGAAATATCGTGGCCATAGCAATCGTTTGATGGCTATTCCGCCATGGTGTGAGGAGGTTGTTCAGGATATGAGCAGCCAGGAGTCCAAGATGATGACAACCACAGCCCCTGGACCTGTTGTGGAAATCAGCCTCCTGCTTCCGGAATGGCAAGCAAACAAGCTGGAAACCGAGGCTTTTGCCCAGGGATTGAGCCCTGCAAAGATGCTTCGCCGCTTGTTGATGGAACATTTTGGGGAGGCCCAATCCGGGTCTTCCGGCACCTGATCGAAGCAGATCGGCTTTGGTTCATGGCCTTATGGTATTCCTCCTAAGGATTTGATTGGCCTCAGGAGGGTTTTGTTGTCATGGTTTTTGCTGATTAGCGTTTTTGAATTACCTTTTCCCTGTCTCTTATACACATCTCCGAGCCCACGAGACCAGAGAGGATCT
>CAWUOD010000899.1:0-1516 GCA_963923115.1 uncultured Singulisphaera sp. | reverse complement strand
ATCCTCTCTGGTCTCGTGGGCTCGGAGATGTGTATAAGAGACAGATGTACACCTACTGGAAGCGTTCCTCGCCTCATCCGACAATGACCACTTTTGATGCGCCCAGCAGGGAAAAATGCACCGCCACCAGGCCCCGCACCAACACGCCACTTCAGGCCCTGATCACGCTTAACGAACCGCAATTTGTCGAAGCGGCCCGTGTCTTTGCCCAGCGGATCCTCAAAGAGGCGGGTCCTTCTCCCACCGAACGGATCACCTTTGCCTATCGTGTCGCGCTTTGTCGCGAACCCAAACCGGGCGAAATCACCGCGCTTTCGGAACTTGTCCTCAGGCAAAAGGAGCGATTTGGCGCCGACAAAAAGAAGGCGGACGAACTGCTCAAAATCGGGGAGAGCCCCCGGGATGGAACGATTGATCCGGTCGAACACGCGTCGTGGACGATTCTCGCCAGCACGATGTTCAACCTGGACGAATTCCTGACCCGCAACTGATTCGCCCCGGCGGATCAAATGAAGACAAAGACAAAAGATACATAAAAGGATCCCGAACATGCTCAATCAACTGCACCGCCGAACCTTTCTGGGACAGGGCGCGTCCTCGCTTGGGGCCGCAGCCCTTACCAGCCTCATGGCCAGCAGGTCGATGGGTGCCAATGGCGCCAGCGGGGATGGATCGCCTTTCCATTTTCCGGGCAAAGCCAAGCGGGTGATTTATCTCTTTTTCTCGGGTGGCCCCAGTCACATCGACATGTTCGATTACAAACCCGAGATGCACAAGTTCCACGGCAAGGAACTGCCCGATTCGATCCGCAACGGCCAACGAATCACGGGAATGACCAGCGGTCAGAAGAATTTCCCCTGCGTCGCGCCGATGTTCAAATTTGCCAAGTACGGGAAGCACCAGACCTGGGTCAATTCGGATCTCCTTCCCCACACCGCCTCGATTGTGGACGATATTTGTATCGTAAAATCGGTCAACACCGAGGCGATCAATCACGACCCCGCCATCACCTACATCACCACCGGGGCCCAGCAACCCGGTCGGGCCAGCATGGGCGCGTGGCTTTCTTATGGGTTGGGATCGGACAACGAAAACCTTCCCGCATTCACCGTGATGATTTCCCAGGGACGCGGTCAGAAGCAGGCGCTTTATGCCCGACTTTGGGGGAGCGGTTTCCTCCCGTCCAAGCACCAGGGGGTCCAACTCCGTTCGGGTCGTGATCCCGTTCTCTACCTGTCCAATCCCAACGGTGTCGATCCCTCTGCCCGTCGCGAACAGCTTGACACTCTGGCCCGGCTCAATCAGGGGACCTTTGACCGGTTTGCCGATCCGGAGACCCAGGCGCGTATCGCCCAATACGAGATGGCCTACCGGATGCAGACCGCGATGCCGGATCTTATGGATCTCTCAAGCGAGCCTTCCAACATCACCAACCTTTACGGCCCCGATGCCAAAAAGCCCGGGAGTTTCGCTCACAACTGTGTCCTGGCAAGGCGGATGGCCGAACGGGGTGTCC
>CAWUOD010000898.1:0-1517 GCA_963923115.1 uncultured Singulisphaera sp. | reverse complement strand
ATGTGTATAAGAGACAGCTCCTCCCCAAGGCTTAAATTATCCGCTGGTTTTCTATTCCAGCCAAATTCCTCCGGTGAAGCTGCTGCTGGTGGCAAAAAGACTGTCCAAAACCTTCAACTTTCCATCAAAGCGGCGAACCTGGGGAGGCAAGCCTGCTTTGGGTGCGGTGGCAAGTTCTTTGATACCATCCCCGTTGAGGTCAACCGCCTTGATGCTGATTCCGCCGGTAAAGCTGGCCGGATAAGGTAGTACGGATGCGGATAGATTCAGATTCCCGTCAAATAACTTGACTGCACCCTGGTTTCCTTGCAGCGGTACCGAGATGATTTCATCGATCTTGTCCCCGTTGAGATCGGCCGCGATGACCATTCCGCCTGAGGATATTGTTCCATGGGGGAACCATTCCCGAAGCAATTTTCCCTTGGGATCAAAGACCCTGCCTGAGGTGATCCTGCCCGCATAGCTTTCCGTGACGATCTCCTTGGTTCCATTGCCGTCTGTGTCCGCAAGGGTCAGGGAAAAGCCGCCGATGAAGTTGCTTTCATAAGCAAAGAAACTGGCGCTGGCTTTGCCTTTGCCATCGAAGACTTTCACATGGGGCCCACCACCCCAGTTGGGAGTGCTCACGATCTCCGATTTGCCATCCCCATCAATATCGCCTGTGATAAGATTCACTCCCCGGGTGAAATCGGGTGCGTAGGCGTAAAAGCTGGAGATAATCGTTCCATCCATTTTTCGGACTTTGACATGGGGGGCGGAACCGTTGCCTGTTCCGGTGATCATCTCGCAAAGTCCATCCCCGTCCACATCTGCTGCTGCGACGCTCATTCCTCCCATAAATGCCTGATCATAAGCGTAGAAGCCCTGATTGATCTCTTTCAATGTGCGCCCGTCAAACCTGCGAAGCAAAGGCGATGTTCCCGCGCCAACACCGGTCAGGATATCCGGAACACCATCGCCATTGAGATCACCCAGTGCGGTGACGATTCGGCCGGTGTATCCGGGGTAGGGGTCCAGAGTACCAAGCTTTTTGCCTCCGGCTCCCCAAATGGTGATCCCATTCGCGGCGCCATTGGTGGTGGTGAGAATGGGGATCGATTCGACGGGAATGATGGAAGTCGCCACCTTGTTAACCGAGAGAGTCCCATCCAGTCCTTCAAAGGTGTAGTTGGGGTTGGTCATTTGGGAAACATCTACCTGGATAGGATAGGTTCCAAATGGTCCGTATTGTTTGGCGGGGGAAGTGAGGATAGGTGCGCCGTTAATTTGTTGGGAGTTGTCACCATTGACGAGCCCGGAGAGGGTATAAGTGAAGGCGGGAATGGGTTCCAATCCCCGGATGAAACTTTTGTTTTCGGCGGTGATGGAAATTTTGGCGGGGGTGACGACAAGGCTTCCACCGATTTTGGAGATATCGTAGTTTGGATTGCTGCCTGTAACCGTGACGGGGTAGGTTCCCACAGGAGAACTTGCCAAAACCTGGCTGACCGCAGCCAGACCGGTGATTTTCGCGATAG
>CAWUOD010000897.1:0-1522 GCA_963923115.1 uncultured Singulisphaera sp. | reverse complement strand
AGGATCGGGCGAATTTGCCGATTGAAGTCGATCGGAGTCGGGTTGGGGGCTTCAAGTGAGGCCAACAAACCAACGGAGGCGAGGTAAAAAAATGTACCCGGCATATAAACGGCCTTTTGGCTGAAGGGGGGAGGGAACCCCAGTTTACGATAATTTCCATGGTCAGTGCAAGTGTTGAAAGGTCGGCTTTGATATCATTCGACAGGTTTGGATGAGGTCGATTTGCATGATGAACCGCTAATCCCCAGGGGGTGGATTCAAGGGTTGCGGGCCCATTTCGATCCGTGTGCTTTGGAGACATCCGGGAAAACTAACCTCGGCATCGACCCGGGCCACCCATAAACTTTCCGAAGGAGACCGCTCATGCGCATCACATCCCAGGAGCCTTGGCTTTCGCGGGCAATTACGCCTGTTTGTGGCGTTATGCTCTTTTGGGGTGTATTTGTCCTTTCGGGGACCGGGCTGGGTCTATGGGCCCAAACGACACCTGAAACCGGTTCTTCCGACCCAAAAACCGCATTTGAAAACGATTTGGCCGAAGCGAAAAAATCTGGTGCGGCGAAGCTTTTCGGTCCGCAATGGGAATCGACAGCAAAGCGGACCGCCCAAACCGCCCAAAAAGCAACCAACCCGCTGGAATCCAAAGGTCTTTGGAATCAGGCTCGTTCACAAATTTGGTTTCCCGACCCCCGCTGGCCTGCCAATTTGGGACATGTCTTTGGGGATCCACGCCTTCGGGTCACGGAAAATGCGACGGCTTTGTCAGTCGATCCTCAAGGAAAATTGCTGGCTGCGGGTCTCAAGGACGGGACCGTTTTGGTGTGGGAAATGCCATCCGCAAGACCACTTTTCCGTCTTTCCGGGCTTTCCAGCGAGGTTCAGGCTTTGGCCTTTCACCCCACCGGCAATCGACTTAGCGGGGGCGGCAAGGATGATCTGATCCTTACTTGGGCGATGGATGATGGAAAAGTTGTCGATCGCCAGACAGGACACGCCGAACCTATCAACAGCCTCGCCTACAGCCCCGATGGAGCGATTTTTGCGGCGGCAGGTGCCGACCGTAAAATCCGGATCCATAGCCCCTTGACCCGGACTCCGCCCAGGGAGATCAGTGGGCCCGCATTGACCATTCATCAGGTTTCCTTCAGCCCGGATGGAAAGCGAATTGCCGCGGCTTCTGCCGATTGCAAGGCGTGGGTTTTTGATGTGGGGTCCGGCAAGGTGCTCATGGAGCAGAATCTTTTTCCGGGGGGAAATGCATACGGAATCTGTTTTGTCGCGGAAGGAAAAAACCTGGCGGTCGCCGGTGCAAATCCCAATCAGCTCAAATTGGTGGATTCCCAAACAGGTTCCGAGGTCAAGAATCTTGAACCCTTCTCCAAACCAGTGCAATTTTTGCAGTCGGCTTCCGGAGGGAAATTGGTTCTTGCCGGATCGCAGGACGGAACGATGCGACTGGTTGACCCCCTAACGGGCCAAACCTTGAGAACCCAGCAATACCCTGATCCTTACCGGGCGGTGG
>CAWUOD010000896.1:0-1528 GCA_963923115.1 uncultured Singulisphaera sp. | reverse complement strand
TCATCAAGGGGCAAAAAGAGGGGAGTCCTTTTTTGTGTTATGTCCCCTTCAATGCTCCGCACGATCCCCACACCGTCCCCGAAGATTTCCCGGTTCGATATGATGCATCAAAGCTCCCATTGCCTGCCAACTATCTCCCCCAGCATCCATTTGATAATGGGGACATGACTCTGCGGGATGAGGTGCTTCTTTCCTGGCCCCGTACTCCCGGGGCGGTGCGCCAGATGACCGCGGAATATTACCGCTATGTCAGCTATCTGGATATGCAAATTGGGCGAATTCTGGATGCGCTCGAAAAGTCTCCCCATGCCAAAAACACGATCATTGTTTTTGCGGCGGATTCGGGTGTCGCGCGAGGCAGCCATGGTCTCATCGGAAAGCAAAATGTTTACGAACATTCGATGCGGGTGCCGCTGATTCTTTGTGGTCCCGGCATTGTGGGAGACCAGAAAACCGAGGCGATGTGTTATCTCCTGGATGTGATGCCGACTTTGGGCAAATTGTGCCAGGTCGATGCGCCTTCAACAAGCGAGGGGCGTGAATTCACTGCCGTGCTCAAAGACCCCTCCCAAAAGGCCCGGGACAATCTGATGTTTGCCTACCGGAATGTGCAACGGGCGGTGACAGATGGACGGTACAAGTTGATCCGTTATCCCGATGTGAATGTGACCCAGCTATTTGATTTGCAAAACGATCCCGAGGAAATCACCAACCTGGCGGACAAGCCCGAAGAGGCTCCACGCATTGCGGCGCTTACGGAGCTTTTGCAAAGGATGCAGGCGGAAAACGGGGACAAACTCCCCCTCGTGGTGGCCAATCCCAAACCTGCCCAATGGACGCCACCCCGGATCGTTCCCGGGGCGAAAAAGAAAAAGAAGGCGGCGGAGTAAACTCTCCGGCCCGCCTTCTTTTTGGGTCAAACGAAACTGTGTCAACCGAAAGGATCTGAATCACTTCGTCTGTGAGGGGATCATCTCACTGCTGATGGTCGGTTTTTCGCCGGGTTTGCGATCAGGCAGCGATCCACGCAATTTCGTGTTCTTGTTGGTGATGTCGCCCCCGGTTGCGAGGAAGAAACGATTGTCTTCGAGGAAGGAATCGATGTTCAGCGCGGGGTTGGAGTCGGCGGTGAATCGGGCCTGGGTCACTGGTGCCCATTCGCCTTTGGATCCCGCACCCAGAAGCCAGGCGTTGCCATAGGAGGCCTGGCGGGTGATTTTGGCGGAGGCGCCATCGCGTTTGAAATCTTCCACGAAGGAATAAAACCCGGACATGATTTTACCACCCGTGATGGTGGAAAAGCCGACCATGTGGAACCATTCCGCTTTTTCGGGGTCCTTGATCCAGCCGTGGTATTCGGTGCGGGCGCCATTGGGTTTGGCCGTGACCAAAAAGCCGTAGGTCTTTCCCAGCTTCCAATCGAGGTCGAGGAAAGATTGCCCGCCTGTCCCTTCGCCGCCGAAGCGACCGATGCGGACGGTGTCGCCTTTGTGGAGGAGTTTGACCCGTTGTTCATTGGGAACGGAGT
>CAWUOD010000895.1:0-1535 GCA_963923115.1 uncultured Singulisphaera sp. | reverse complement strand
GCCAAAACAACACCTTCGGGAACAAATTCCGCTTGCGAGGGTGCCAAAGGATCAACGATAAATTTTGCTCCATCAAACTCGCCCACAAAATATTGACAACCCGATCCGCCCGCTGGCCCCCCCGGATTGATATTGACGATCAGAACCCATTTGGTTGTCCCCTCCTTTGTGGTCAGGGGAAACAGATCCGGGCACTCCCACAAACCATCGACCGCGCCCGCCGGACCAAATTCGCCTGTGTATTTCCATTTTTTCAGATCGGATGAAGAATAAAAATGAACCTTTTTCTCGGCCGCCAAAGCAACCGTCATCACCCACGATTGGGTCTTTTTGTTCCAAAACACCTTCGGATCGCGAAAATCCGCCATCTTGACATCAAGGACCGGATTCCCCCGGTAATTGGTCCAGGTGCGCCCCTTGTCATTGCTGAAAGCCAGGCGCTGGTCCTGTCGTCCCTCGCGATGGCCGGTATAAATCGCCACCAAAGGAGGCTTCCCGTCTTTTCCAAAACCAGTGGTGTTTTTCCAATCGACAACCGCGCTCCCCGAGAAAATCATGATCCCGTTTTCCTCGGGAAGCGCCAAAGGGAGTTCCTCCCAATGGACCAGATCCCGACTGACCGCGTGGCCCCAGCTCATGTGTCCCCATTTGTCACCAAACGGGTTATACTGAAAAAACAGATGCCACTCGCCTTCAAAATAGACCATGCCATTGGGGTCGTTCATCCAGTTTTTTCGCGGAGTGAAGTGGAACGCGGGACGGTATTTTTCCTTCATCCCGTTCCCTGTTTCCTTTTCCCCGGTTGGTTTTTGACCCGATTTGGCTTCCTGGGCAACCAGGCAGCTATTCAGTCCCGAAAACAGTATCACGACCAATAAAAACCGGAGGCCCCCAAATTTGGAATCCATCATGTTTAACGGCAAACCAGGGTTTCCGGATACGGACATTTTCGAATCCTTAAAGTGCTTGGAAAGGAGGGATTTTGTACAAACACCACCCGGAGATGGCACGGAAAAGCCCAAGCAGGAATTTTATCCACACTGATCCATTTGCCGATGGGTTCTGACAAAAGGCAAAAGGGTTTGGGATGGGCCCGGATTCAGAAACCAGACCCGGGAAAACAGCCCATCGCCTTGCACGCCCCAACGGGAACAACCAGAATGTTGGTAAGGTTTGATGCCAGACCGGGAAAAGGATAAAAACAATGCCCACTTCGTCTTTTGGTCAATTTCGGCTTGGCTATTGGCATTTGGGCATATGGCTGATTTTGTGGTTTGTCACGGCACTCATGGCTCGTTACACCTGCACGGAATACAACAAAATCGCCGGCACCGACCTGACCCCCGAACATATGCTCAGGATCAGCGCATCCATGGTTTTTGGTCCCATGGTAGGCCCCATCGCCAATCCGGGGGTCGGCAACGCTTTTAGGGGAGTGGCAATGCGCCTGACCGGCTTTTTGCTTTTTCTGCAAATCGTTGCTATCTGCCCGTTCATTTTCTTTGGTCGCAATATGCCCCTTTGGGCAACCATTC
>CAWUOD010000894.1:0-1535 GCA_963923115.1 uncultured Singulisphaera sp. | reverse complement strand
CGGAATAGGACCTATTGCCTATTGTGGTATCAATTGCGGAAAGAACGAGCTCGAAGACCGGGTGGGGACCTGGAGGATGTTGCCCTTACCCGGCTGAAAAAGATTTCGCCCTGATTTGGGAATCCGTCAAAAAAATCAGGAAGTAATAAAAAATGGGCCCTCCGGGATTCGAACCCGGAACCAAGGGATTATGAGTCCCCTGCTCTGACCGTTGAGCTAAAGGCCCGTGGAAGTTTGGGTGGCGTATAAAACGGCCTGCCCGATCCAACCAGGATTTTATCTTATTCAGTTAACTCCCGCTATTCCAAAAAACTCGAGCACAGCCATAGGCTCCCAAAGATTTCCGCTCGGGATCCGTTTGATGTCCTGCTTCGGGCCACCCGCAAGGAAAGTACCTGGAATTTTGATTGATTCGACAGTCACGCCAAGAGTGATTCCATCCCACGGGACAGGGAATCCGCAAGGGAAGGCGCCCCAAAAGCCACGGAAACCTCGTAGCCCCCGTTGGGAAACTCGGCGGGTGTCGGAATGTACCAGGGGCCACCGTCCCCATAAGCCGCCGTGGCCACAAAGGCGTCTTTATTGTGGATGCGGGCGATTTTGGTTGCGTTCAACTGGTATTCGACAAAAGTTTCCGCCGGAAGATGCATCGTTCGAACCGGTCCAACCTGGAGAGAGCCCAGAACCAGGGGAATTTGCTTTTGCGCCCTTTGATGAAACGCCAATTCCAACGCGATCCGGTTCGGGTTGATGGCCTGATCGGCAGAATTTGCGATTTGACTGGCCATATGGGATATCCCGGGTTGCGGGCGGGCTTTTGGGACCACTTCGACAGTCCTCCAGGAAAGCCCATTGGTCCCTGTGGTTTCCAGTTTTTTTTCCGAGGCGACAATTCCCTCAAACAATCTTTGGGTCAGTTCGATCCGGGATGCTTTGGAGCCATCGTTGTACTTTCCAGCGGCGATGTCGCCCGCGCACCCGGTGAAATAGATATGGGCGCAGTCTGGCTCCCTTGCTTGCAGGGCCTTGCGGGCCAACCCGGCAAAATCGCCCGTGACGCGCCCGTCCGCGTAGAAACTCATCGGATGAACCGCATAAAAGTGGCAGGATGCGATTTTTTTCTCGCCGTTGAAGAACGCGATGGTCCTGGCGAAAGGATCGATCAATCCCTCGGGAAGATCCCTCAATTTCGAATCCCTGCAGGCGCTTCCCCTCATCGCGAGGACTTTGCCGGATTTGTCCCGGCTGACACGGCGATTCGAGGCGACCCGGTCGACCTTCGCCTCGCCCCAGCCTATCCGCGAGACGGGCTGTGCCTTCGCGATGGCCCGGGCGATGGCCCCGCGGCTTCGGTCGGCGCAATTTTTGAACCAATCAGGATTTAAAATGTGTGATAATTTGTTCCGGCCCTTTCCGATTTCCAGGGCGATGATCGACTCGGCATCCAGGCACGCGAACGGCGCGTTGTGTTGATGGACGCAGTGCAGCGCCTGTCTCTTATACACATCTGACGCTGCCGACGATACTCCTTGTGT
>CAWUOD010000893.1:0-1538 GCA_963923115.1 uncultured Singulisphaera sp. | reverse complement strand
GATCCTCTCTGGTCTCGTGGGCTCGGAGATGTGTATAAGAGACAGGTACCGGAATGTGGGGCAAACGACTTTCCAGTTCCTGGCGGGTCCATTCGTCCTCGCCCAAAAGCACAATCACCCTGGGTGTGAGCCCTTCGGCTCCAAGCGCCCTGGCCATGGCAAGCATTCGTCCAACGCCGCCAACGGAGGTCGAACCGACAAGCACCATGGGCCAGGAAAGGTCCCTTAAAAGGACGATCTGGAGGTCCGAATCATTCCAGGGAGAAAAAGGACTGCCAAAGGTTTCGAGAAAGAGCGGGGTTTCCCGGGCAAGCCGTTTAGCCTCTTCGACAACCATGGGAATGGGCGGCATGGAGGTTCGCTCCAGCGCGGCGGCCCTGTGCGGGGCCATGGCCGCCTGAAAACGACCCAGGGGGGGGTGGATTGCAAGTGCTTTTGGGGCAAGTTCCCCAAGAGTCATCGAATCGGAATCCCCTGTCTCAACGGGTTTGAAATAGGCCCAAGGCGATTGGTGGGGGGCGAAGAAGACCTGCGCATGGGCCCAAAGCAGGGAAAAAGTTGTCTTTCCCACACCGGTGTCGGTGGCGCAAACGACAAAAGAAGGGAGCGAAGGATCCAAAGGATTTTCGGTTCCGGGTTGCCACCCCACCTCCCCGGGAAGGTGGGAGTTGGACAGGTTTGATCCTGACCGGGCCAGGGGGCTCGTGTCAGACGCTGATGGGGAGCTTCATTTTGCGCCCGGTATAGGCTGTTTTGCGGGCTCCATCGGGAACCGGAAGCCCCAATGCCTCAAGGAGTGATGCATCGTCCGTGGAGGTGGGGTTGGGGGCGGTGAGGAGCTTGTCGCCGTAAAAAATCGAGTTGGCTCCCGCCAGGAAACAGAGCGTTTGGTAGGTCGGCTCCATCTTGTCGCGGCCCGCGGAAAGGCGAACCCGTGCCTTGGGGAACGCCAAACGGGTTACAGCGATCAGACGAATCACCTGGAAGGGATCGACAGGAGGCGCGTTTTCAAGAGGCGTGCCCGCAATGGGAACGAGGAGGTTGATCGGAATGCTTTCGGGGGGAATTGGCATCATCGAAAGTTCGGCAAGAAGCTTGAGGCGGTCGGCCTCGGATTCGCCCATGCCAAGAATACCGCCACAGCAAACAGAGATCCCCGCCTCGGCCACGGTTCGGACCGTATTGAGGCGATCATCATATGTGCGGGTATGGATCACATCCGAATAGTGTTCGCGGGATGTGTCCAGGTTGTGATTGTAAGCGGTTAGTCCGGCTTCCTTGAGTCGTTGCGCCTGGCTTGGGGTGAGCATTCCGAGAGTGACGCAAGCCTCCATGTCGAGACCGCGCACCGTTTTGACCATTTCAAGAACACGGTCGAAACTCTCGCCGTCCTTGGGATTTCGCCATGCCGCACCCATGCAAAAGCGGGTCGCGCCGATTGCCTTGGCGGCTTCGGCTTTTTCGCGAACCTCCTCCACTGTCAACAGGGGAGTGCGGTCGATGTCGGCGGCGTTGTGGGAGCTTTGCGAACAATATCC
>CAWUOD010000892.1:0-1540 GCA_963923115.1 uncultured Singulisphaera sp. | reverse complement strand
AAGAGTGGACAGAGTCGGGTTTGAACCGACGACCCCAGCCTTTTCAGGGCTGTGCTCTACCGGCTGAGCTATCTGTCCAACAAAAACAGTCTAAAGGCCAAATGGGCGGTCGTCAACCACACATTGTGCGGATTTAAGCAGGCCGTGCCTATTGAACCAAAGGCACCCGCCATTAGTCTATTCATTACTTAAACTTGCGTGGGTTGGCTGATTGATGACAAATCCGGTTTGGGATGCGGGAAGACTGGAGCGATGCCAGGAAAGGCTGGGCTATCGTTTTTCCCGGCCCGATCTTCTTGTCAGGGCGCTCACACACGCTTCCGGGGCCAACACCCGGTTAAGCTCTTATGAGCGTCTTGAGTTTTTGGGCGATGCCATTCTCGGTTTTTTTGTTTCCGAATATCTTTTCGAGCGCCACCCTGATCAGCTCGAGGGAGACTTGACCCATCGCAAATCCGCCCTGGTAAGCCGCGATACCTGTCTTCTTTGGAGTCGCGAACTGGGCCTGGAAGAGTTTGTGGTGATGGGAAAGGGTGTGGACACTGGCGGCATTCCGCAAAACATTGTCGCGGATATCTTTGAGGCGGTCGTTGCGGCGGTTTATCTTGATGGGGGGATGGTAGCCGCAAAAAACCTGTTGCTTCCAAGGATCGCGGGGGTCGCCGGAAGGCTTGGGGATCAGGAAAAAGCGTCGTTACAGAAAAGCCTGCTACAGCAGCATTGCCAGAAAGAGTTTGGCACCTCCCCGCTTTATCTTGTCCTTGATGAACAGGGGCCGGATCACTGCAAATGTTTCAAAGTCGCGGCCAAGGTTGACAAAAGGATTTTCTCTCCCGCATGGGCCAACACCAAAAAAGAAGCAGAACAGAGAGCCGCGGCCAACGCGCTTTCCGAAATCGCCGGAGGGGCACCACCCTATGGGGAACGATGAGTTCGGAGAGGGATTTTCCGGCGAATTCCAAAGTGCTTTTGGCTTGGCCTTCCCGTATCGTATCAGTTGTCAGGGACCGTCCTGCCCCCATGAGGCGCGCTTCAAAGTGGCCGCAAGGTGGAGTGATGGATTCACCTGGGAGTGGAAAACCTACGCCCTTTTGTGCTCGGACTGCCTTCGCGAAGGTTACGAGCAGGCACTCGCCAGGCGACGAAATTGCCGGTTGACCCCCGGTGAAACCCTTGATCGCACAGTCATTTTGGAACTTGCTCCGGGCCAACCCAGCATGCACATGGTGCGGCGGGCGGACCTGGAACGGGCGGAAGATAAAATGGAAGCCAAATCAGGGCAGGTTTCGCCCAGAGAGGTGGGTTTGTAATGGGAAAACGCATCAATCGCCTGGCTGGAATCCTTTGGGGAGTGTTCGCAATGACAGCGCCGCAAATTTCCGGTCAAACCGATTCTCCACCCGCCGAAGGCGCGGGCCAAAGGCCTCTTGAGGTCGCTGACCTCTTCAAGATGGTGAGAATCAGCGATCCCCAGGTTTCCCCGGATGGAAACACCGTCATTTGGGTGGAATCGCGGGTGGACCTCGCCTCCAACAAAAGC
>CAWUOD010000891.1:0-1546 GCA_963923115.1 uncultured Singulisphaera sp. | reverse complement strand
GTGGATCTCTGGATTTGGCAGCACCGGAAATCATTCAATTCGACAAATGATGTACCCTTAAAATCGGTACCCAATTTTCTTCCCAATTGATTCCCCGGAAATTTGAGCGTAGGGCTTTGACGCCAACCCCATCTGTTGTCCATATCAGCTGAAAAATATCCATCCTGTCTTTGACGAAAGAGCCCGAAACCTCCCAGCGGTTAAGGCGATTTTTCTTACTGGACCCGAAACATTGTCCCATCATCAAAGTCACCAGACGATTTGTAAAACTGGTAAGGGTTAATTCCCGAAGTGCCATACAGGAGCTATTAAAGCAAATAAGCGATGTATTTAAGATGAAAATATAATCCGGAAGCAGGATGCCTTGTTAACTTTGTCACCATGTGTTCCATCCTGGCATATCAATTCAGTTTTCCAGTTTTTCCAACCATTCGCGGATTGTTGGTTCCCTCCCCCTTAAAGTTTGGAAAATCTGTTCCTGGAAAAGTCCGCCAACCAATACGAATGGGATTTTCAATTGGCTTGCGTGGGACACGATGGATCAGCGGGAATTTTTTGGGAGAAGGCCGATGCCCCAAAACCTGATTATTGATGATTTTTCTCAGGGAAAGTACCCACAACACCTTTGGGTTGCAACCGGCAGGTAACCAGGGGTTTTTAGTTCGGTGGAGCGTCTGTATTTGGAGCTTCATCGGAGCCCTCGCCAATCAAGAATCGGATGGCCACACCACCCATCAAACTTGTGACCATTGCCATGGTTGCCAGGGCGACAAAAAACCGCTCATCTATGATTTTCTCCTGCAAGGCAATTGTTCCCACCAGAATTTCCATTACGCCCCGGCAATTCATTCCAAATCCAAAAGCCAAAGCTTTCCTTCGTGGTATACCCAACCATCTGGCCGCCAATCCAGCACCTGAAATTTTACCCACGCAAGCGATAACCAAAACAACCATTACCAATTGGAAATCAAAGTTCGCCAGATAGTCGACACGCAGTCCAATGGTTGCAAACAAAACAGGTGCCAGGAAGTGGGAAATTACCTTGGATATGGCTTCCCTGTTTTCCGTTTGCAGGTTTGGTGAGCCACCCAGGGCCGCCCCCAAAAGGAAAGCACCAAAAAGCCCATGAATCCCGACGAATTGTGTGAAGCTTGCGGATACCAAACCCAGGCCGATGACAACTCCAATGGTTCCTCCGTTTGGAGAAAAATACTTTTTGGACCATGCAAGAATGCGTTCGCCTAAATAGCGTCCAGCAGTCACCATTAAACCGGCGTATCCAAGCGTTATCAACAGCATTTGGATAATCGGGCCCACATCCAGTTTGCCCAAATCATGTATATGGTCCATCGCTAGCACCACGCCGAACAAAATCCAGCCAATAAGGTCATCCAGGACACCGGCGGCAACCAGGGTCATTCCAAACCCTGTCCGATACAAATTGAGATCCAGAAGGGTTTTTGCCAAAATGGGAAGGGCGGTGATGGAAAGTGCTACTCCAACAAAAAAAGCAAAAACGGTTGGATGTTCCTCCTGATTATGACCC
>CAWUOD010000890.1:0-1547 GCA_963923115.1 uncultured Singulisphaera sp. | reverse complement strand
GTGGTATTGACTGAGATCAGCGGTTCGATGAATATCGATTCGATTTCTGCGAATGGCACGGTGAGACTTACCGCTGATGGAAGTATCGCCTCTGCGACATCCAGCGCCAATCCCACCATAACAAGCAATAACCTGTTCCTGATTTCCAATGGACAAATTGGTTCGGGGGCTTCCAATCCCCTCCAAATTTGCGCAACCGGCCGCCTTGACACATATAGCAAAGGGGATTTGTCGCTGAATCAGGTTGCCGGAAACCTTTATCTGGGTCAATTGATTTCCGGGGGGGCCATGAATATTCAGGCCGCCCAAAGCATCCTGGACAAACAAATCGAAAGTCGGCAATCCCTTGAAGGATTTGATGGCGATGGCACTGGTTGGACTTCAACATCGGTCAATGGCGACATTTCTGTTGTCGACAATAATCTTTCTTTCACCAACCAATTGGCTCCTAATACCGGGAATACACCATGGCCCAGCATCAATGGATTTGTCAAATCAAAAACGATTGGATTGGACTCTGATTTCTCAGTCACCTACCTCTACCAATCCACTGGTCTAAATGGCGGTCTTGCTTTCAATCTCCTAAACCCTTTTGTTGGCACAAACCCTTCCAATCCGACGGGAATTGGCCAACAAGGCACGGTGTCTTTTGTGCTAAACCTCGGAGATGGCACCGCAAATTCACAATCCGCCGGATTCGATTTCCAAAAACAATCCGGTCCATCTTATATCCCTCAATCAACCGGCCAGGTGATTCCCGGATCAGGCGACATAATCCAGATCGCCCTGAACTATTCCTACGCCAAGCAGGCATTGATATGCCTCCTTACCGATACCGTGACAGGCGAGACAACATCGATTACCCAATCAGGCATTGATCTTTTACAACTCTTGGGAACCGAAAAGGTGCAGGTTGGATTTACGGCGTTTGGCTCCGGAACCACACTAATCAACCAGAAAATCAGTGGTTTCAATTTGACCGATGGGGCCGCAAACCTCCAGGGTGTTTCACTCAACGCTGTGGCCTCCGGGTCGTTTGGATTGAAATCGAATCCCATCAACATGATGATTCTTGATGAAGTGAATATCACCGCGCCTGATGGCATTTACGCGAATCAGCTTTCGGGTGATTTGAATATTGGACAGGTAACGAGTTCCAACGGGGTTGTTTCCCTTGGGGCTCTCGAAGGCGCAATAATCCATTATGTTCCTCCTGCACCCATGGCAACCGCATCTCCTTCACAATTGTCTTCAGGCCTCTCTTTTACCCCATACAGCGTGACCAGTGCGCCATCAATCATGGCGCCTGAGGTGCGGATTAACACACTTTGGGGCATTGGAAAAACCTCTTCACCTTTACACACCAAGACGGGCAAGATCTCCGGCCGAAATCACCTTGGGAATGTCACCCTTTACAACACAGGGGATTTGTCAATCGGATCGCCCAATAATGTTGAAAATTTTGTCGCGGGAGGAACCATCGATGTTTCCACGGATGGCAACCTTCATATTCTCTCCACCATCAACGCGGGCGCCGGAGTCGACCT
>CAWUOD010000889.1:0-1550 GCA_963923115.1 uncultured Singulisphaera sp. | reverse complement strand
CCGCCTGATTTTTAATTGGGGACCGATTCCACCAGATACCGCAACCGAATATCGGGTCCGGAAATTTGGCTTTCAACAAAACAAAGTTTTCGGGCTTCGACCATGTTTAAAGCCCCGGGGTCACCCACCGGCCCGGGAGCATCAACGCCACCCAGGATTTTTGGCGCCACAAAAATGTGTAACTCGTTCACGAGTCCTGAGGCAAAAGCCGCCCCAAGGAGGCCCCCTCCACCCTCAATCAGAATTTCCGTCCACCCGCGGCTTTGGGAAATTTCCCCCACGACCTCAAGTCCATTTTCCGCCTCGATGATTTCAACACCTTTGGATCGCCAATCCCGCTTCCAGGTTTGGGGGGCATTGGGGGATGTGATTAAGAGAACAGGCCCCTCAACAACCGACCTCGCAAGCCTGCAAGTGGAGGGAGTTCGCCCCCGCCGGTCAATGAGAATCCTTGTTGGCGTGCGATGGCACCAGGGTCTGGGGTTGAGCATGGGATCATCCGCCAAAGCGGTGCCACTCCCCACAATAATGGCATCCATTCCCCCCCGAAGCCTGTGTACCCAGGCCCGACTCTCTTCCCCGGAAATCCACTTGGAATCCCCTGAAAGGGAGGCTATTTTCCCATCAGCGGACATGGCCCACTTGCCATGGACCCAAGGACGCCCCGTACGCATTCGCCAGGAAAAAGGTCGGATCAGGTCCAGACAGGCAGCCTCTTCCACCCCAACGGAAACTTCAATCCCCGCGTCTTGCAAAAGGCTAATACCCCTCCCTGCCACCAGGGGATTGGGATCAATGGCACCTATCACCACCCGGGAAACCTTGGTGTCAATCAGGGCTTGGGCACAGGGACCAGTTCGCCCCGCATGGGAACAGGGTTCCAAAGTGACATAAGCCGTTGCACCAAAACAGGCCCCATGCACTCCACCAAGTGCCATCCTCTCAGCGTGGGGACAACCAACTCCCTGATGAAATCCCTCGCCGATTTTTTTGCCATCACGAACCAAAACCGCCCCAACCATGGGATTGGGAGCAGCCCTTCCCCAGGCTTTTTTCCCAAGTTCCAAGGCATGGCGCATCCAGAACTGATCCATCATTTGTTGATGGGATAAAAATCCGGTTTGGGTAGGCGTGTTCATTGCGGCTTCGTGTCGGCTTCGTTGCGGCGGGTTAACCCAATACCAGTTTCGGCGATTGGGCCCTGTTGAAGTCCATCCAGATTGGGATATTAAAGCCGATTCCCATAAGATTAGCAGTTCAGAAAGAGGGAAACCCCTCATAAGGAGCGTGGATCGTGGTGAAGGTGGCGGTTGTCGGTGCGACGGGGGCGGTCGGCGAAGTGATGCGTCGTGTGCTCGACGAGCACAAGTTCCCCTATTCGGAAATCCGATTCCTCGCTTCCGAGAAAAGCGTTGGCAAAACCCTTGTTTTTCAGGGAAAAACCTACCAAATCCTGCCAATCGCGCCTGAATCCTTCAAAGACATTGATGTCGTGCTCTCCAGCACTCCATCCTCTGTGAGCCTGGTTTCCAGCCCCATGGCCGCGGCCC
>CAWUOD010000888.1:0-1552 GCA_963923115.1 uncultured Singulisphaera sp. | reverse complement strand
GATTTCCCAGGATATGCGTGACCTGTTGCATTCGGATTCCCCCCGGGCCAAAATTGCGGTGGACCTTTTTGTTGGCCGGATTGTTCGCGAGATCGGTTCTCTTGCCGCCGCCATGGGTGGAGTGGACGAACTCATATTCACAGGAGGTATTGGAGAAAACTCGCCCCAAATTCGCGAACAGGTCGCGAAAGGCTGTGATTGGCTAGGGGCGATTTTGGACACGGCCGCCAATCAGGCAAACGATCCTATATTTAGCGATCCCCAATCAAGCCTTATCCTCAGGTGTATCCACACAAGCGAGGAAAGGACAATCGCACGCCACACATTCAGGCTTTCCGGATCAGGACAGGAGACTATTTCGGCGGGAGGCTGATTTTTTCCAGGATGTTTCCCTCCGGAGGATCATTGGGGCCGTAGCCGATTACCACTCCCCCGGTAGTGTTTGTCCATTTGAGGGGATTGTCATTCGGGCCTTTGCCATTGTTTGAATCCTGGGAATATTTCACGATTCGACCCAGGACACAACGACCGGTTTCATCCTTTTTTTCAACAAGGTATCCCCTGGCGTGGAACTCATAGGCGCGCTCGCCATCATACCGAATCCAACCAGTTGCATTTCCGGATTTGTCGTAGGTGTATGAATCAACCCAGTTTTTTGGCGGGAAAAGTCTTTGATCGACAAAGTTGACACGGTAGGGGGCCGAGATGCAATCCTTGAAGATGGTTCGGGCCAGAATGGATTGAATCATGAAATCCACCCTTGATTGTTCAAAGGGAGAATTGCTTTTGTTGGGCGTCGGTTCAGCCAGGCCATACGCGGTGACCAGAAAACGATCAGCCAATCCGGTATCTTTTGGCATCGGAGCCTGGGTCAGCCTTTTAAGCAGCGTGGGGCGAATCGCAAAATGGTTGGTCGCGGTCCGGGAAAATCCATCAGGGGGAGTGGAGGTTTTGCCGTCCAAAAGGTCGTTCCATTCACTCTCCGCCTTTTGAACCGATTTTTGAGCTATTTGGAGCGCAGTGGTGCTTTCCTTGATTATTTCCTCTTTTTTGGAATCCCTTGCTTTGTTCAAAGACTCCTGGGCGGTTTTCAGTAGTTCGCGACAATTTTTTAGAGCGGCGAATTTTTGATTTACCCGAGGCGAGAGTTTTGAGACCTGGTCCCTTTCTTTTTCGGAAAGGTTCAATGCCTTGGCGCCTTCAGGGGTCGATGCTTTTTCGATGAAAAGAGTCCAATCGGTAACCTTGGGATCGATATCCCCATTCAGGTAGGATATCTGACGAATTCGACCTTTTTCATCATATATACGGTCCTCGGAATCGGCAAAGAACCAGGTGATAAACGAGGGGGCGGAATAGCGCGCCCCATTGCTGGCGAAGACACCGATATCGACACGATTGGTTTCCATGGATGACCCTGGAGATACCGGACGACGCGTGTGCCAATCGACCTCGATATCGCATTCCGATCCGTTTTCTCCCCTGGGTTTCAGTCGAACTTTTGTCGGATCCCCCTGGAGGAGCACCCATGTGAATTTCAGGGGTTTCCCGT
>CAWUOD010000887.1:0-1555 GCA_963923115.1 uncultured Singulisphaera sp. | reverse complement strand
GACCTCGATTGGAATGAGCCTTGGGGATATTTCCCCCGCTACCTTCGAGGGCCGGGAGAAGCATAGGTGCGACTGGACAGAGAATTTGCCATAACGAAATGGATCCTTGTTTGGTTTTGTCTATTTTGGGGATGGAAATTGAATTGCCGAATCAGCCTTCCTGATAATTACGGTTGGTAACAATTACTCCAAACTCTTGAGGGTTTTGTTTACCCGGTGTTTTTCATCCTCAGATGGTGCCGGATTATCTTGGAGAGACAAATTGGGATGGGTGAAACCGGGATTGGGGATTCCCTCAAATTGATTTTGCAAATAACAATCGGGATGGCACATCGCCTTCTTAACGAAATTTCGGTTGAAAAGGATTTTCAGGGACGAATTATTATCCTCTTTTGGTATGCTGGTTTTTCAAAGGAACTCACAGGGACCATCGGGTTTTCAAAAACCGTGGTCGTGGTTTTTTTGGTTTTTTTTTCTCATTCTGTTTAATTGAAAAAACACACCCCGCAAGGAGCAAATGGCTCCTTGCGGGGTGTTTGGATTGACCCTTTTCTTCAAATGAAGAAGTTACTTGTCTTCGATCTCGGCAAGGGCCGCAAATGGTGTTCCCTCGACATATTCCAGGAACGCACCGCCGCCTGTGGAGACATGCGACATCTTTTCATCGAGGCCAAAGGCTTCGACGGCTTCCGCCGTTTCCCCACCACCCACCACGGTTGTGGCGGAGGATTGGGCCATGGCCTGGGCGATTTTGCGGGTTCCCTGGCTATAGGGTTCGTCTTCGAACTTGCCCATGGGACCGTTCCAAACCACGGTTTTCGCCGAGGCGATGATTGTCTCGTACTTGGCTATGGTTTTGGGACCGATATCGATACCAATCCACCCCTCGGGGATGTCGCCTTCGACAACCTTCGCGGTTTGGGGGGCATCGATCGCGGAAACGATCAGGTGATCGACGGGTAGCTCGATTTTACCCTTACCCAATTCAAGAAGGGCGCGGGCGATATCCAGCTTGTCCGCTTCGCAGCGGGAACCACCAATAGTGGTCCCGTTGGCCTTAAGGAAGGTGTAGGTCATGGCGCCACCGACGAGGACCTTGTCCACGCGGGCCAGGAGCGCCTTGATGAAACCGATTTTGTCGGAAACCTTGCCACCCCCCAGGAGCGCCACGAACGGACGACCCGGATTGGAAAGCAGGGTATCGAGAATTTCGAGTTCCTTGGCGACCAGAGTTCCAACCACGCGGGGCTTGGCCTTCATGGAAGCGGGGACCGCGACCATTGAGGCGTCCTTGCGATGGCAAGTGCCAAACGCATCGTTGACATAGGCATCACCCAAGGCGGCGATTTTGCCGGCGAAAATGGAGCAACTCCCCTGTTCGCCTTTGTCGAAACGAAGGTTTTCGAGGACCAGAACTTCGCCCGATTGAAGGCCTGCAGCCAATTTGGCCGCATCCTCACTGGCGCTATCCTGGGCCTTTTTCACGGGCTTGCCAAGCAACTCGGAAAGCCGTTTGGCAATCCGGTCCATCGTAAAGGGAGCGTCCTTTGCGGGA
>CAWUOD010000886.1:0-1564 GCA_963923115.1 uncultured Singulisphaera sp. | reverse complement strand
CTCAGCCTGGTCTGGAATCGCTTGCCCTATGTGATCAAAGGCCATTACAGCCTGAACGGGCTCGGAGAAGTCAGTGTTTTTTGCCTGGTGATCTGTCTGATCACCAGCGCGGTCGGGATCGTCTATTTTTCACGCCGGGATGTGTAAAAGGCTCTTCAGCCAAATTTCCGATAGAATCCCAAAGACAGGGCGCTCCATATGCTGCCCAGGGCGATTGCACCACGATAGGAGTTATAGGATAACTGGGCAGCTGCGGTTTTGAAAGGGGAAGGATCCCCTTCGATTGCAGTGTTTAAACCCGGTGAAATCATGGAAGGTAGCCGATCGAACGAGAAGCAATTGATGCAGATTTTGATGAGGATCACGGATCCCCGCCGTCGTAAAGTTCAACACCCCTTAATCAACATCCTGTTCATTGGTTTTTGCGCCATGGTGGCTGGGTGCGATGATTTTGTTTCCATGGCTATGTTTGGTGAGAGCCATCGGAAATGGTTTGAAAAGTATTTGGACCTTAGCAAGGGAATTCCGTCACACGATCGATTCAATGCTTTGTTCAGCGCGATCAAGCCAGAAGAGTTTGAAAGGTGCCTGGTTGAGTGGATACAAATCATCCACGAATTCACCGAGGGCCAGGTTGTTGCAATTGACGGCAAAACCTTGCGTCGGAGTTTTGATAAAGCGACCGGAAAGAAAGCGATTCATATGGTCAGCGCCTGGGCCACCGAGAACAGGATTGCCTTAGGCCAGGTAGTGACCGATGAGAAGAGCAACGAAATCGAGGCAATACCAAGACTGCTGGAAATCCTGGAAATCAAAGGGTGTTTGGTAACCATCGACGCAATGGGATGCCAGGTGGAAATCGCGGACAAGATCTTGGAAAAAGGAGCAAATTACCTTTTGCATGTGAAAGGCAACCAACCGGCTTTGCAGAAAGCAATCCATGACCACTTTGTAAAGGTTTTTGAGTCAAAGCCTGGGGAAACAAAGCCAAAGGTCCTAATTCAAGAAACGACGGAAAAAGGACATGGCAGGGAGGAAAAACGTCAATTTCTAATGACAAAGGTTCCACCAAAAGACCCGGTATTTTTGCGATGGCCACACCTGAAAGGAATTGGCTTGGTCCGCAGCGAAACAGTTCGAGACGGGAAGACAACCGAACAAGTGAAGTACTACATCATGAGCCGGGTCCTCCCAATCAAGAAATATGCCAATGCGGTCCGGGCTCACTGGGGAATTGAAAATCGTCTTCACTGGCAGTTGGATGTGAGTTTTGGCGAGGATGCCTGTCGGGTCAGGAAAGGCAATGCGGATATCAACCTGGCACACCTTCGTAGAATCGCCGTCAGCAAGTTAAAAAACGAAAAAACTGTAAAGGCTGGTGTCAAAAACAAAAGGCTTGCTGCGGGTTGGAACCCAGATTACATCCTGAAAGTCCTTTTTGCCAAATGATTTATCGCGCGTTCGCCCTGGATTTGGGACTCTTTAACCGGCAAAGAACTGATCACCCTGGACGGGCATAAGGATATGGCTTTTTTCAGCTGTTTACAACAAGGGAAGTACTCGA
>CAWUOD010000885.1:0-1565 GCA_963923115.1 uncultured Singulisphaera sp. | reverse complement strand
CTACTGGAGCTTGCATCCACAGGGCGCCATGTGGGCGATGGCTGATGGATCTGTCCGCTTTATTTCCTACTCTGTCGGTGCCAGCGTCATCACCCAGATTAACGGGATCAATGTGACACTGCTCGAAGCTCTTGCTTCCCGCGCGGGTGGCGAAGCGATTCCTTCGCTCGACTAACCTGGATTTACCAATCTGAAATCTCACCCGGCATGAAATTCTCATGCCGGGCATTTTCGTTTGAAAGGAGACTACGCTTATGAAACGGTTCGTTCTGCTTTCTATTTGCTTCAGTTTTTTCGCCATGGGATGCGGCGGCAACACGGAAAAAGACAAAAACCCCAACCCTTCTCTCGGTGAGATCAACACCAATCCTCTTCCCAAGCGAGGGGAAAAAGGCGTCCAAAAGACACCAGGAAAAGGCAAGTAAACCCCTCTGAAAGAGGTTTTGGCGTTTTGCGCTTATCGCACCAAGGCGGAAATGGGGAGCCTCATTTCCGCCCTGATTTTTTGTAACCTCAAACAAAACTACATACACCATTTCAACCGATTGCTTGCATATATTGTGTTTATCTAAAAAATTCTTTATATAAATAATAAAAAACAGAAAACAATCCTGGCAAAACGAAAACTATTTTTCAACCATCCTGAAAAACCAAAAACAACTTCATTCAAAAAAAACGCGCTTCCTGAAAACAACCGTCAAACGGGCCCCTCATTCACCCGGAAACGCAAGTGGGAAATATTACCCTACAGCCAATTGCGAAAGACAAAAAACTATGCGGCTTTTGACCTTGATGACATTTCCGTTTGCGAAAGTTCCGCTGATGGAACCGTTTTTTCCCTTCGCTTGGTTGTATCAATATGAATAGAAACAATTTTTCCCATCAATATTACCATATACAATTGACCAACAATCACTTCCAGCAATGTGACCGACCTGGCAAATCTGGTCAACGGAGTAATATCACCGAATCCCATCGTGGTAATCACAACCGTGCTGTAGTAGAAAAAAAGAGGAAAGTGGTATTTGGTTTCCGGTTCGGAATCATGGGTTTGGGAAAGCGTTTCATCTACCCGGAAAGCCCCCGGATCTATTTCGTTCAGAAGCGCATACATTTGACCAAAATTAAATGCAATCATGCCATAAATGGCAGCCGCCACCAAAAGACTGTCTTTTTGGGAAATCCTCGAAGTCCAAAGATGGCGAATTAGGGTCAAAATAACCAGGGTAAGACAAACCATCGAAACACAAAGTCGCATGTTCTCCAAAAACTGATTGGAGGCGATGTTGGCCATTCCGGAAGCCACCATCGCGATGCGAATGTGCACATTGATTCCCATCCCGACCCAAAGAACCGTTTCCATGAACACATCCCCGTTTTTGTCCGCCATTGCCAGAAGCACGACAACCAAAATCAGCATGGGCGGAAAGGCATCCCAATGCAGTAGCGGGTGATGTGAGCTTACCAGGGGAAGCAAAATGGCCATTACGGCCAAAAGAAAAACCAGAATGATTGCGCAATTTTTACGAAGTTTCCCCCAGGCCCAGGAAAAAAGGTTTGGTTTG
>CAWUOD010000884.1:0-1570 GCA_963923115.1 uncultured Singulisphaera sp. | reverse complement strand
CGTGGGCTCGGAGATGTGTATAAGAGACAGCAATTCGATCATATAAAATTTTCCTTTTTGCAAAACAAATTTAGGCAGGAAAAATCATTACCGAATCAAATCAGCCCGAAAGTGAAATCCTTCATCTGATAGATGATTCGTCCATCGACCTCGACCCAGCCATCCGCAGTGATCCGGTCAGCAGATTGACTGGTGATTTCGACCTTTGTGGTGATGGTGTGATGCTTGGGGATCACCTGACCCCGGTAGATCCATGTATGGGTCGGCGCCCCATGCAGCAGGACCGCTTTTTTGTGACCCTGCGGATCAACCAGAAGGCCAGCAAGCTGGGCGAACGCCTCAAGCCCAAGGGATCCGGGCATGACCGGGTCCTGATAGAAGTGGGCTTCAAAGAACCACTCCGCGGGATTCACCTTCTTGGTGGCGCGGGCATAGCCGAGGCCTTTGGGGCCACCCTTGGGATCATACTCCTCAATCATATCCAGCATCAGGAGCGGCTCACGCGGCAAGCGAGGATCGCTTACGCCAAGCAGGGCTTTCACAGGAGTCGTCGGAGCCCAAGGCTTGGTCTCGGTGATTCCCACCTGGTTGGCAAGCGCGGCTTTGGTGAAAAATCCGAAATAGGTGGTGCCATCGTAGAGGGTTTTTCCACCCATGCGGACATCAAAAGTAAAGAAATGAAGTATCATGCCGCCCGAGCGGGAAACCCGGTCGAGCTTGGCATGGACTTCAATCACTCCGGCACCAACCAAAGGATCGGAATGGAGAGTCGCGTTTCCACCCAGATTGCGATAGGAAAGATCCTCATCGGATGTTAGCGCCGCGCCCGACCATGCCGAGATCCAGCCGCAAGGCTGTAACGCGATTTCCAAAAGAATGGCAAACGGGATCCGCCCATGACCGCCCGCGGTGGCCCACCAGGCTTTGGGATCTACCCGGAAACGGGTGAGACACTCCTTCGGGGCGGTTTGGGTTTGGGGTTCGCCTTTGGCCCAGACAACCTCATCCATCAAAAGATAAGGAGGTCTTGGAAGTCGGGCCATGGTCCGGTCATGATCAAATGGCAAAAACCGGGAACCAAACGCCTTGGAGGGGGATCCGGTGCAAAACTCCAACAGCCTGGTGTGATCCATCTCCAGGGTCGGATCGTTAGCAATCAAAGGCAACAGGCCACCATCAACAACCTGACCGATTTTGGAAACCGTTCCCAATGGATGGAAGTTTCGGGAATCCGAGCCTCGCAGGAGCAGACTCATCGAGCGGCAAGATACGACCGGTTTCCCATCGGCAAACATCACCGCGTGGGCGATAACCGAAGGATTGGGCCCCTCCTGGATCTCGACGATTTCCAGTTCATAAGAGGTAATTCGTGTGGATGTGGTGACCTGACCGCGACACTTGAGCGCGCTTTCCAGTCCCGGTCGCCCTTCAATGGTGACAGTCCCTTCGGGGGCAATCCAGCCCTTTCGCATCAACAACACACGCAGCGACTGCAAACACGCCTCGTACATAAGCGTGCCCGGCATCACCATGTCGTCAATGAAGTGACAGGTGATGAACCAATCATTGG
>CAWUOD010000883.1:0-1571 GCA_963923115.1 uncultured Singulisphaera sp. | reverse complement strand
ACCGGGAGATCGGTTTCATGGCAGGTTGCCCCGGGTGAGGAGAGGGTTTGGGCTTATTCAGCAGGAAGGCTGGGTATCAGGGAGCCGAGCGCCCGTTACCCAACAATTTAGGGGCCAGGAGGCGATGGGACATCCCCTTGAGGGGCAAACGGGAGGCTTTGTACACGGGTACAAAATCAAAAAGCTCCGGCTTTTTGGACCGGAGCTTCTATTGTGCTTCTCGCCGAATTGTGTTTTACGCCGCGTTCTTTTTGCGAATGCCTTCTTCGGGGAAAACCTCGGTTTCGGCGGCGCCATGCCCTGTGCGAACACCAAAGACCACAAGCAGTCTGCGGCGGAGTGTGCGGAAGGGAACCGCAAGCATCCGGTGCATACGGATCCAGAGCGGACGCTTGAGTGCCTCATCTTCGGAGACATCGCCAAAATAGTCGGGCTGGAAATGGAGGATGTGCTTGCGCAGGTGATAGGCGTCGCTCTGCTGTAGGATGCCCAGGATAAAACCGAGGGGGCCCCACTGGGGAAGCGCCTGTCCGATCTGGAAATCGATCATGTAGGGCTTGCCATCATCACCGACAAGAATGTTTTCGCGCTTATGAAGATCCACATAAGCGATTCCACGCCGATGCATCTCGTTCAGGGTGGCCTCGAGCTCCCGGAAAAATTCCGGACCCGGTTTGTCTTCCTTGCGCAAGGGTTGCCCCGGGATGAAGGCATGGGCCACGGCGTTTTTCTGGATCTTGCCATCGACAATCACCGCGCCCGATTCGGGGGGCACATTGGGAAGGTCGGCGAGCTTCTTGAGCAGGTATGCTTCGTGCGAGGCGAGCAACCGTCCCAGCCAACCCATCGGAAAGCCCAGGATCGACTGGCGGCGATTGAATTTGCAGACGATTTCCCGACCATCGGCGGCGCCATAGTGCGCGGTCGCGGCCCAGGAGTCGTGTTTGAAAAGATGTTTGCGCTGATAGGTGGTGCCACCCACTTCAACCGTTTCGGGAGCCTCGGATTTCCCCAGGGCACGAAAAAGGGCGGGGCGAATTTTAACGGATTTGGCTGACTCTTTGGGTGTGGCGGCTGCGGACAAATCAATTCTCCCAAAGGGGTTGGAGCCATGTTCGGGTTTCATCGGCTCTCCACCTCGGGGTGGAGACGAAAATTCCCGCAAACAGGCCACATTCACCAACCTTGGGAATACCCCAGATCGACCCTGAGGCGCAATAGAGGATTGCCGCCCGAATTGGAGGTTTGGAGATGATGGGGACAAGAGGCCGACTTAAGGACCAAAATCCTGATTCCGGGGCCAAACCCTCACCCTTGGGGGCGAAAGCAGGCTCGATCGTTTCAACCCGTGTCCCTGGACTGAGAACCGAAATGCGGTTTCGCCAAATGGTCTACCCCGTTAGGGTCGAGCACCAACTCGACCACTTCCCCCGACCACTCAACCGGGGCGGGAAAACCCAATCTCCAGCTCAAAACTGTGCGCCCGGGCTTGAATCAGTTGTAGATCGTCCAGCCGAGCTTCTTTTGCAGGGCTTTTTCGTCGTAAACGCAGCCGCCCCAGGTTCCGCCCC
>CAWUOD010000882.1:0-1573 GCA_963923115.1 uncultured Singulisphaera sp. | reverse complement strand
AATCAGGAGCCGGTTGGAACGATTGGGGTTGGGACTAACTGGTATTTGGAAAAGATCCACCCGGATCGCCATGATTTGCACCTGCAGACAGGCAATATCATTATGCAGATTCAAAGGGTATTCCATGTATTTTGATCCTTAAATGAATTATAAAGAAGACAAAACCAGGGCTGGCAAAAATGGGTTAGGACACTATCCGAGTCGATGCCGGCCTGGAAATTCAACTGGACGGGAAAAATCACCCAGCAGACCCGGTTCGAGCAGCCCGGAGACGGATGCGCCCTGCCGCTATCGCCCTCTTTTGTCCTTGGAAACCGCTAAATGCAACTGCCGCCCCCCCAGGCCAGAATGATGGATTTCTTCAAAGGAGCGGCTGGGAATATGAAAGCAAGTAACTGGAAAGAATTTTTTCAACGAGTCATCAGGCCTTATTTGATGGGTTAGATCTTCTGGTATTGCTTCTTATCGCGACCCGATAGCCCCAAAAGGCACCTAGGCAACCAAAAAAAATTACCGGAAGAGTGTACAGATAAGCCAGCTTGGGTGGAAGAACACGCCAACCGTAGTTTAAAGAATCAAAAACGGAATCAATTAATGCAAAACCAAGAGGCAACCCTGGATGTAGCCCAAGGAAAGCCCCAATAATTATGTAAAACTTTACCTTCGAACGGCTTGCCTGGTCGATACCGAACCCGTTGACAAGTCCAATACCTGCTCCCAAGGCTGTGCCAATCACCCAACCCAAGATTCCAGGCAGTAGCAAACCCTGAAAGCTGATTTTCGTGCCCGTTGTGCCATGGAATCTAAAAGCGTTGAATTGATATAGCACGCTGGAAATCCAGTTGGAAAAGGTAACACCAAAGCCGAATAGGGTGCCGAAAAATCCAAAGTGAATCGAAGTTAGCCTTACCCTGGCAGATAATGACTCTTTCGGTACTTCTTGATCCATTTCTCACCCCGCTTGACCAGGATTGGGATTTGATTCCGAATTTTCGAATCTTTGGTACAGATCGGGATAGCTGAGGCTTTGATCTGTGGACTGCTGATGACATGGTAACTTTTTCGCTTCATTGATTTGGATCATGTTGCAATCAATTTCCGTCTAATTGCCGGCCCGTTTTTTTTAATCGAGACCTCCGCTTTGTCCTCGGGAATGGCAAGGCGAATGGCTTCTGAAGACTTACGGATGTCCCTCCACGACATGTGCGCAAAACCAAGGGAATTATCCCTGCACCAAACCTCCACCCTGTCAATTACCGCTATCACCCCCGACTTTTGATTGTTCCTTTTGATTGAACCAGAGAATTGCCAAGCAGCAACCGACGGTGAGCAGAGAAATGGTCGCGAAAAAAATTACCCCAATGCCCCAAGGAGCTGGTCGATTCCTGGCCAATTCATGTCCCCCCTCTTTGGAGGGACAGGACCTTTCAGATACAAAATTCCAGCAAAAACCAAACCAACGACACCCAATTCCAAAAGGCGAATGGTATTCGGGCCCAGAAAATCGCAGGAATCCTGAATTCATTCCGCATATTGCAATGAAAATTCCGTTCGGCTTTTAGTTTACTCTTGA
>CAWUOD010000881.1:0-1576 GCA_963923115.1 uncultured Singulisphaera sp. | reverse complement strand
TCCCAAGTGAGGTTGAGACCGGGGAATCCCGGATACCGATATTCCAATACCTCCACAATCCGCAAAGCATGGGAATTGTGTTCATATCCCCCCTGATCCCTCATGCATTCTGCCAATTCCGACTCGCCCGCATGACCAAATGGTGGGTGTCCCAGATCATGCGAGAGCGCAATCGCCTCGGTGAGGTCCTCGTTTAGGCCAAGGGCCCGCGCGAGGGTCCGGCCGATTTGGACCACTTCCAGCGTATGCGTGAGCCTTGTGCGGTGGTGATCGTTGGTTTGGGAAACCAGAACCTGGGTTTTATTGGTCAGTCGACGAAATGCCGTGGAGTGGATGATCCTGTCACGGTCCCTTTGAAATGGGCCGCGATAGGCATGTTGTGGTTCCGGGTAATCCCGTCCCCGACATAAGGAATCGGGCAGGGCGTAAGGCGCCAAGGCGCATGAGCTGAATGTTTCGCCGAAATCCGACATTTCCATGCTCCTTGGATAATCGTTGATTCCCGGTTTGGAGAGAGGATGGGACCAAAGGGAAACGATCTTCTGTCCTAAACCCTATCCAATTGGCTGTTTGCAACGATTTCAGCATAAGCCTTGTGTATTGTTTTCCACGAATCTTCAAGCAACATGGGCATGACCCGTGTTTGTCCGGTTACCGGCATGAAATTATGGTCACCGCTCCATCGGGGCACGACATGGACATGCAAATGGCCCGGGACGCCAGCTCCCGCGGTATGTCCCAGATTGATGCCAACATTGAACCCGTCCGGACGCAGGGCAAGTTTCAAAGCCCTGGTCGAATTCTGAAGTTGGGCCATCAAATCCAAAGATTCCACCGGGTCCAGATTTTCCAAAGAATCAACATGCTTAATGGGAGATACAAGTAGGTGTCCACTGCTATATGGAAATCTGTTGAGGATAGTAAAAGTGTGCGCGGATCGGTGAATCAGGAGGTTTTCCCCGGAAAAATTCGTCGAATCCTCGATTCCAGCGGCCAGGCAAAGGAAGCAGGAGGCATCGCGTTGGGTTGGAGTGGACCCGGTCATATACGAAAGTCTCCAGGGTGCCCAAAGCCGATCCATGGAAAAGGTGTCCCAATCGTTGAAAATTCCGGGGGCCATGCCATATTAGGGAAAGCCTGACTGGTCATTTGGTTCCGCAAGCCTTATGCTATGTTTTTATCCGATTCGGAACAAAGCGGACGATAGGTTAGAGCCATGGCCGTACCAAAGAGAAGAGTTTCGGGATCACGCCGGGGCATGAGGCGCTCTCATCAAGCGGTGAAACCCCTTGCCATCCAATACTGCAAGAATTGTGACCAGCCTGTGTTGGCTCACAAGGTGTGCGGTAATTGCGGACACTACCAGGGGAAGGACATCCTCCGCCTGGGGTCGGAGAGCTGATTTTATGCATATCGCGCTTGACGCGATGGGGGGCGATTACGCCCCGGGACCCATCGTTGCCGGAGCTGTTCAGGCAGTATCCCATGACCCTGACCTCCGAGTGACTTTGGTGGGTGATGAAGCCCAAATTCATCCCCTCCTTGATCAGTTTGGTCGCAATGATCGCCTTGAGGT
>CAWUOD010000880.1:0-1578 GCA_963923115.1 uncultured Singulisphaera sp. | reverse complement strand
TACACAAGGAGTATCGTCGGCAGCGTCAGATGTGTATAAGAGACAGGGCTTTTTCATGCTTTTGCGATTGATTTTGAAGGTATTCTTTTTCTTGCGGAGAGAGTTCTGTTGTGCGGTCGGGATATAGCTGAATCCGGCGGGCCGGTCGTGGCGCGCCTGTTTCTTCCTGGGCCAAAGAGACATTTCCCTGGATCAGAAATAGTCCGAGGGGGAGTCCCGTGAGGACTTTTGCACCTAGCGAAGCGTATTGGGGTGCGCCCATGGCAGACCTGTTTGAAATTGTGTTAAGCGGTTGTGGATCAGGATTCTTCCTGCTCCCCAAAAATAACAAATTCATCCACCAACAAGGGTGAATGGGGCCTTTACAAAGCGGGTGACCAGACAAACAGGCAATCCATTCCGGCCAAAAATCAGAGGATTTAAGAGATCCTGGATCATCCCGAAATAGGTCGCTGGATTTTGGCGATTGTCATTGTTTTGTGAGAATTGCCAAGAACCCGACCCGTTTCCTCGGACCCGTCACCCTCAATCGATCCGGACTCCTGGGCCTTCATGATTCGCCAAGCCGATGATCATCCTGTTTGGGGGGATCATCCGGCAAAGGTCCAATCCTCTCGTCCCCGAAGGGAAAGCGAGGGGTCGGACTTGTGTCCGACCCGGGAAAGACCATCCAGCGCAATTACTGGTTGGGAATCGTGTGGGGAGTCAGGTCGCGAGTGACCGACTTCTGGGTCTCGGGATCTTCTCCCACATACATGTGGAGGTGATCCTTGTCGATGTAGACAACCTGGATCCGGGGGTTCTTCACCTTCATTGGGAAGGGGTAACCCGACTCGATGATCTCGTTGTAGTACACCGTGCACTTCCAGTGGCAGTGATGAAGCTGCGCGGGCCCGATAAGGGGGAAGAAGCGTGGTGGATCGATCTTGTCGACCAGACGCTCGGTGACGATTTGCACATCGTCACGGAATTCCTCATAAAAGAAAGGCACCCCACGAGTAACCCGGGGAAGCGCCCGAAGCACCTGGGCTTCGTCTGGCGGATCCTCACAGGTTGGAGGCGCAAAACCCTGCCGTATTGGCGGAAGGATAGGCGTCTTGTGATCGCTTGTTTTGGTGAACTTTTCTTCCATCCGTTCGGTGACCCATGGCTGATTGGTCAACGCGGGCAAAAATGCCAGCGACCATGGGAAACACCCCGTAAGGCCAAAAGGCGTAAGACTCATAAGAGTCCAGATCGCCAAAGACCGCGCTCGTTTCATTTTGGTCTCCCTTCCTCGCTTGCCACGCCGACTTCGAACGCGTGAGAACCCCAAACCCTCCATGGGCGGGGCAGTCGGAATGGCCCTTCCAAAGCAATATTCGGCGTTCCGGTGGTAACGACTTGAGGGACAATGCCGGTTATCGGGAAAAAAGTGATGGCAAGCAGGACAAAATCGGGTTGGACCCTCACCGCAAATTGCTCAAACCACCCAAACCACCCGATTCAAACAAAAGAACAGCTCGGCAAACCATATTGCCCTATATGATAAAAATTTATATCTTTTGGTGTCGAACCTTGGGAATATTGGGGTTCTTC
>CAWUOD010000879.1:0-1579 GCA_963923115.1 uncultured Singulisphaera sp. | reverse complement strand
ACCAGGTGGGTATCACCGAGACCAAGCCTTGGGCTCCTGCGACTCCTGTGAAAGCCTTGCTTGGCGTAAGCGATCCCCGCTTGCCGCGTGAGCCGCTCTTGATGCTGGATGTGATTGAGGAGTATGATCCCAAGGGCGGCCCCAAAGGCCTCGGCTATGCCCGCGCCACCAAGAAAGTGAATCCCGCGGAGTGGTTCTTTGAAGCCCACTTCTATCAGGACCCGGTCATGCCCGGATCCCTTGGGCTTGAGGCGTTCGCCCAGCTTGCTGGCCTTCTGGTTGATCCGCAGGGTCACAAAAAAGCGGTCCTTCTTCATGGGGCACCGACCCATACCTGGATCTACCGCGGTCAGGTAATCCCCAAACACCACACCATCACCACCAAGGTGGAAATCACCGGTCAGTCTGGTGACCGAATCACTGCGGATGGTTGGGTCGAAGTGGATGGACGGATCATCTACCAGATGAAGGATTTCACCTTCGGGCTGGTTTGATTCGGTAACCGTTTCCGTTGAAATGCCGGTTTGTTCGCTTTCCCAAAAGCGACTATGGGTAAGCAGATATTCGAGCCCTTTTCAATTTACCGCGTACCATCGTTCGCCCAACACGACCTCCCAGGAGCCTTTGCGCTCCTTGAGGACAAAAGCTTCCCTGAAGGAGTTCTTGAGGGTTCCCCCAAGCCATACCACATGCAGACGGGCTTCACCTTTGGTTTCACTCAGGGAGCCGATTTTGAAGCGATCAGGCTGACCACCCATGAGGCGTTTTCTATGTGCGAGCCTTCCGGGGAGGTCCCCTTGTTCGATCAAATAGGCCCGCGCTTCGGGAGCCATTGCCTTCAAAATTTCCTTTTGGTTGCCCGACAACAGGGCACCCAAAAATGCTTCTGCTGCCGGTCGACTTTGCTCGGGAATCGCTTCAGGCGATTTCGAGCAACCCGCCAAAACCAGAAACATTAATGCCAAATAAGGATAGGAATTAGTCAGGATATGTCGCGTCATCGGTAAGCACCACGCGATCTGGAAAGAGGAGCTTTGCCGCCTCGTCAAAAGGCATCGCTGCTGCGTGCCCATCCAAAAAGAGATAATTGGCGACGCCCGTGTGGCGATCATGGGCGATCCAGGGTTTCCATGTTTTGGTTCCAAGCCAAATATCAAAATCGTCCTGGCGGGGATCCTCGTCCCGTTTGGGATCAAATGCTTCGCCTTGCCTGTCCACCCAAATGGCCATGTTGGATAAACCGACCTCATGGGAAAAGCGTTCCCGGGTCCATAACCCGTAGCGGCGGGATTTGTGCGATGTGAGCGAATTCATCAGGTAACTGACACGGTGGGCGATTCCATCCACCTGGCCATTCTCGTCAAGGAACGGTTCTTTTTTGGTGGTGTCGGAGGGACAGCGAAATATCGAATCCGAGGTTCCCCATTTGCCCAATTTGGCATTGGTTTCGTCGGATTCCGCTGTGCCCCCGATAAAGGGCATCAGCTTGTCCGCCCAAAAGATCTCGGCGAAGGAATTCGAGTGCCCCGTATTTGAGGCGACATCGGCGTCATATGGGTGCTGTCTCTTATACACATCT
>CAWUOD010000878.1:0-1581 GCA_963923115.1 uncultured Singulisphaera sp. | reverse complement strand
AATTGCCTCGCCCTTCGTGGTTACCATTGAAACATCAGGTGGCAGCGAAGTGGTAACATTGGGACGAGGTCCCCGGGGTCAGGATAATATTCTTAGAAAAGGAACCGGAGCAACCACGGGTGTCGTGATTCATCCGGAAGGATGGATCGTTTCAAGCGCGTTTAATTTTGTTAACAAGCCCACCAGTATTATCGTCTCGGTGGGTCAAACCCGGCATATTGCCCGGCTTGTTGCTTCCGACACCACCAGAAGTATAGCCCTTCTGAAAATTCAGGCGACAACCCCCAATTTTGCCCAAACAGCTAACCTTTCGGACCTCAAAGTTGGGCAAACTGTGATTGCTTTGGGACGAACCCTTGCCGGTTCAGATTCTCCCCCATCGGTTAGTGTCGGAATCATTAGTGCCCTTGGCCGGATACAGGGGAAGGCCATTCAAACAGATGCAAAAATCTCTCCAATCAATTATGGCGGTCCCCTTCTGGACTTATCAGGGAAAGTCACTGGTATCCTTGTGCCCCTTTCTCCACAAGGTGAGGGGGAAGGCGCAGGTGTCGAATGGTATGATTCGGGTATTGGTTTCGCCGTTCCCCTGGAACATATCCTCAAAGTCCTACCCAGGCTAATGAATGGAAAAGACCTCCAAAGGGGTATGCTGGGAATTCTCCTCAAGGGATCTGATCCTTTAATGGATGCACCGGAGGTTGGTACCGCCCAAACCGGATTACCCGCTCAAAAAGCTGGATTGCAACCAGGAGACAGGATCGTCTCGGTTGCCGGAAAGGCAGTGACCAACCAAGCGCAATTTCAACGAGAAATGGCCAAATATTATGCCGGAGACAAAGTTGATTTGACTTATCGAAGAGGTGAGAAGGAAATCGCCGTGGTGGGAATGGAATTGATCAGTCCCTCCAAAAATCAGGGAAAAGCATATCTGGGACTTTTCCCTGTTCGCGATGATGATGGAAAAGGGATCCTGATTCGCCATGTGATTGCCAAAGGGCCTGCGGAAGTTGCCGGGTTGAACCCTGGGGATCGTATTTTAGCCGCGCGGCCTTTTTTGATTCCCCCCCCGGACGCTCCAGCCCAGCAACCATTAAAACCCCAGGCAAAATTTTCACGCACGGAACTGGCGCAACTGCTTGACAGAGTTTTACCGGGGATGGAGGTGGAACTGCTGGTTCAAAAAAACGGGCAAATGTCAACAAAAATCTTAAAAGCCAAAACTGGTTTGCCCCCGGAAACACCCCCGGATCTTAGCCCGGCCACAGCAAGCAACCGCCCAATTCAAGGGGACCGTCAGGGGGATAAAAAAGTACAGGCTGGCCTTATTAGCGGGACAAACAATGCGCAGGATCGCACATGGAAAGCATTCCTTCCAAGAAACGCGGGTAGAGAAACCCATGGTCTGGTTGTTTGGCTTCACCCTCCTGGTAGAGGCAGGGACAAAGATCTGGAAGAAATGGTAAACCTATGGGAGGGATATCTTAATCATCACAAACTGGTGCTTCTCATGCCCCAATCTGATGCGGAAACGGGTTGGAGCGTATCTGACGCCACATTTATCAACGAAACGGTGAAGGC
>CAWUOD010000877.1:0-1582 GCA_963923115.1 uncultured Singulisphaera sp. | reverse complement strand
GCGACCACGCTATTGGGAATAACCAGGGAGGAGTCTTCCTTGGTTTTGATAATTGTGCTTCGGAATCCAACCGATTCCACGATCCCTTCCTGCGAGCCGATCCTGATAAGGTCGCCAACGCTGAAATTACGGTCACTGATCAGAAGCATGGTTGCAAACAGATTTTTGAGCGAGTCTTGGGCCGCAAGGGATACAGCCAACCCAACCACTCCAAGCCCCGCCAGAAAACGGCCCAGAAGGGCGCCATCATCAAAACAGGAAATGAGGTATATGAGGCTTCCAAGCAGCAAAGCGGTTTTGATAATCCTTCCAAAGAATGGAAGCAAAAGTTCCTGGAGACCTCTTATGGATTTGGCTTTTTGTTGTCTCTCCGACCAGAGGATCACCAGATCCACCACACCAAAACCGGATAAAACGCCAAAAAAAGTTATCAGAACATCGTCGGTTGTATACAGAATAACGCTTATGGAATGAGGGAGCTGGGTAAAGGACAGAATCCAATAAGCAAATAGCATTGTTAAAAAAAATCTAATCGATCTTAAAGGCGATTTGATTAATTGCCTATCTTCGGAATTTTTAACCTTCAGAATTTTTTCCATTATTGGATCAAATAAAAGCACCAAGAGGAGGTAAAAAAACCAAAAAACAATTGGTGAAACGGCAAGACCAATCCATTGCCAGATCTCCAGGGGGCCAAGAAACCAGGACAAGTTTGTTGGCATTAACAGATTCATTCTGACCCCGGGCGCCTCCCGCCATTTGGGAAGGTTCGCGCCAAAATCGGGGCCCAGGGTTTCCCCGTCCTGAATCGCTTTCTGCAAGCGGATGATCCCTTTATCAAGCTCGGAAACGGTTGTATCCGTAAATCGCCATCCTGCTTCGCTTTGGTCTGCCCTTTTTGCCAGAATAATTCTCGCGTACGGGCCCCTTTGCCAAATGTACCTTGGGCCATCCGGGTCCGAGGGAATCTCGTGGAAAAAGACATGACCCGTGGCATCAATGATGAGTTTGAGTTTTATGGCCATTTGGGGGCCCAGCGTTTGTCTTGCGTTGACGGGAATATCTTCCAAATCAAGGCATTTTGCTGCTTCCTCCAATTTGTTCGAATTCATCGCGCGAAGGAATGCCGCGAAGGTGTCCCGGGGGCTCGAATGACTTATGTTTTTCAGTGAGGATTGCCCTTTTTCGGGTCCGGTCAAAAGGTCGAACATGGCTGGGATCCGGGAAACCGTATCCGAGCTGAAACCCCATTTTCCATCCCCCCGACGGATAACACGCACCTTGAACGCTTTTTCACCAAAAACCGCCTGGGGGGCCGTCCAGTGATTATCCATTTCCTGAATGGGCGGTTTTATTTTTCTAAGGATGATTTCCAGTTTCTCGGCAAGCTTGGGCCCAAGCCTTTGGGCATCCTCCAATGAAAAATCCGACAAATCCAGATACTTGGCGGCGTCATCCAATTGGGTGTCGTTATGTTCCGCCTCATCCACCGATCGAAGAAATCCTTGAATCATCTGTCTTGGAGACGAAAAAGTGTACTCCAGATTGGGTGGAGGGGCCTGAGTTAATACCGAGGAGAGTT
>CAWUOD010000876.1:0-1583 GCA_963923115.1 uncultured Singulisphaera sp. | reverse complement strand
CGGTAAGAGTAGACTCTGCAAGTAACCACAAGAAAGTTGAATAACCACACCAGAGAGTTGGCTGTGGTGCCCCCACTCCGCCCGATAGGGAGAACCGGATTTGGTTCTTTCGGATCGGCGTGGAGACTTGAGAGTATCTTTCGTGTGAGGAAAGATGCTTTCGGGATGCCTCCCAAACGGGAGGAAAAAGCAATTAAAATCCTTGATTGCCTTTGTTGAAAAAGGCACAGCCGCCGCATGGACTTCTGCCCGGGGAAACGGATATTGCCCGGGATGAACGGAATTTGTTCCTGGGCCAGAAAAAACCGATAGACAAAGGGGCCCCCTAACCGGGGCCCTTTTTTTTAGGCCACCTGTTGGGCTATTTCCAATGGGATCTTGATGGTGAAGGCTGTTCCCTTGCCCGGCGTGCTTTCTACACGAATGCGGCCGTTATGAGCCTCAATGATTTGTCTGCAAAGACTCAAGCCCAGACCGCTTCCACCCCGACCTTCTTCATCCGGATCTTTGGTGGAGAAAAAGGGTTCGAAAATATGGCCAAGCTTTTCGGGGGCAATACCCGTGCCCGAATCGACAATCCGGATCTCGCCTGTGTTCCCTTCGGGATTGGCCCGAACCCCAAGTCGAAGGGTTCCTCCCTGGGGCATGGCTTGGCGAGCGTTGATGATCAGATTCAGAAGAACCTGCTCAAGTAGGGCGGGCATGACCCAGGCGGGTACGGGTCCCGAATGGGATTGCTCCACCCGAATCCGGTGTTTGAGCAGATCCTTTTCGCAAAGACTAACGACCTGCGCGGTGAGTTCACCCAGGTCGGTAAGTTGCAACTTGCGTCCGGAGTTTCGGGTCATGCCTAGCATGGCATTGACCAGACCGGCCGCTTTGCCGCACCCTTGGACAACCTTTTCCAGAGCCGTGTTTTTCATTTCGGGCTTGGCGGTTGGCTTGAGGGCCAACTTGGAATAGTTCAGGAGTGTCATCAGAACATTATTGAACTCATGGGCAACGCTGGATGCGATGGCGCCCACACCAGCCAGACGGTTTTGGAGCATCAACTGCTCCCGTAACCAGCGGTTCTCTTCCCGCAGTTTGGCCAATTCTGTTTCTTGTGCCGGGGTTTCTAGGCAGAGCATCGGAACACCTTGGAAAATTCGGCGTAATCGGTTCACCCGTCCTAATCCGTATCGGAAAGGTTTGGCTTGGGGGACCAAGGATTGTCCGGTGTCGTGGGAGTTGGGCAGGTCATTGGTCCCAAGGTGATCCAGTCGCGTGGAAAAGGGCAAATGGGTAATTTGGGTTGTGGCCTGTTGAGGGAGCTGGATTTGGCCCGGGTCTTTGACTAAATCATGGCGCCAAAACGGTCCAATCGATTAGGGTGGAGAAATCAAACAGGCAAAGAAAAAAACCGGGAGCTGGCCAATGCGGGTGATTATTGTGGGTGGTGTGGCGGGTGGTGCATCCGCGGCGGCGAGGCTCAGGCGGCTGAATGAGGATGCGGAAATTGTTCTTTTGGAGAGGGGACCGGATGTTTCCTTTGCGAACTGTGGGCTTCCTTATTACATTGGCGGGGAAATCTCCGATCGGGC
>CAWUOD010000875.1:0-1589 GCA_963923115.1 uncultured Singulisphaera sp. | reverse complement strand
TACACAAGGAGTATCGTCGGCAGCGTCAGATGTGTATAAGAGACAGCCTTTTGTGTCGGGTGGCGGTGATCATTCTGGCGGCGTTGGCCCTCGCAAGGCCAACCGCCTCATTTGTTCCCCCGACCGGGCCTGTGGAGGCGATATACCTTTTCGACCTCTCCCGAAGCATGTCGACCATAGAGGGGAGTGACGCCTCCAAAACCACCCGTCTGGAGATCGCCCGGGCCCGACTTCGTGAAATGCTGGACTCGTTGCCGCCGGGATCCCGCGCCAGCGTGATTCCGTTTGCCGATCGTCTGTTGCCCAGGATGGTCGATCCCCTTGCGAGGGATCCGTTGGCGGCGAGGGATGGAGTCTCCCGATTGGTCGGCACGGATCTGGGCACCAGGCTGGGTCCCGCGTGGGAGGAGGCGGTTTCGCGAGTCCGGGCGGCGACCTTGCCCCAAACGCAGATCCATATAATCTCTGATGCCGGGGTCGGCGCCTGGCGTGAGGCCGGGGAAAGTCTCAGGGGGATGGATTCCCGCCTGCCCGAATCGACCCGTGTCCAGTGGATTCGGGTGGGAACCCCTGTCTCCGGCCATGCGCAGTTGCTGGATGCCCGGCCCAATTCGGGGCTTGTGTTCGCTGGCCAAAGACAGGGGTGGCGGGTGAGGATCAAAAATCCCTCGACCTCCCCGGCGCGCAACATCCGGGTTGTTTTCGGCGAAACCAGGACAAATACCGGTGAGGAGGCGACGCCTTTCGATTTGAACCCGGGCGAGGAGCGTGTCGTTTCGGTCGAGGCTCTCCTGGAAAAACCCGGGGCCCAACCAGTCGAAATCGCGACCGAATTCGCTGGATCGAGATTGCCCGGCGATGGCCGGATGACCCAAATTGTTCATGCAAGAGATCGCTATAATGTGCTTTTGGTGGAGGAGCCTTCCCTCGCCGACCCGACCAGAGGCGGGGGCTATTTCCTTTCGCATGCCCTAAGGAGCCTGGCGGGCGAGGGTGTGGCCAACGAATCCCGTGGGGTTCTTGTCGAAAACCGCCAGGCCAGCCAATTGGGAACCGGACTGTTGGCGGGGATCGACGCTGTCTATTTTTGCGGGGTCAACCCATCGAGGCTGTCCCCCGCGTTCACCCGCGAATTGGAGGAGTGGTGCGCGGCCGGTAGGGTGGCGTATGTGTTGGGAAGCTCGGGTAGCCCCCCCACGGGATCGGGCCAGGGGCTTATGGGGGCGTTTTCCCGGTTTCAAAAACCCCTGCCATTGCCGGGATCAGGCAATTTGGCCCGGGATATCCACCCCGATCCGGCCACGGCCACATTATGGCTGGAACCATTCGGCCGTCCCCCGCTTGACAGATTGGGCAGGATCACGCTTGGCAAGCCGTGGCAGCTCGCGGAATCCGGTCAGGACGCGAAGGAGCGTGCCGAAGAAATTCTTTTACGATCTTCTGATGGAAAAAATCTGATGATGACGATTCGCCAGGGGAAAGGCGAGTGGGTTCTGGCCGGTTTTGGCGTGGATACGGCGGACGGCGACCTTCCCCTTGGGCCCGTGTTTGTCCCATTTGTTAGCGCATTGGTGGGACATGCCGAAGAC
>CAWUOD010000874.1:0-1590 GCA_963923115.1 uncultured Singulisphaera sp. | reverse complement strand
GGATCGGCCATGTCCGAAGATTGGTTCCATATCCTTTGGAGAAGTTCCCCGGGGGAGTTTTGGGAAAATCCTGTCCCGGTTCCCAAAAAGGCATTCCATGTCGCCGGATTTGTCGCGCATTGGGGTAAGGCCGTGTTGAGGGCCAGTGATCCAATTTGGGCCATGAACCAGTTACGGGGAGCCATAAGGGCAATCGTCTCAAATTGCATTTGCCGCAAATGTCCCTCATTTACCTTGGGACCAGACCGGCCGGAATCAGGTAGTAAAGCCCGAATCCACGATACGCTCGCGCTTGGGTCCCAGGTGGAATCAGGAAGTTTCTGGGCACTCTTTCCAAATGCCAATTCTTTGGGATCCTCGGCTTTGGGAAATTCTCCTGAAGTCTTTCCGCGGAGGTGCAGTGCTGTGCATGTACCGTCCACACGAATCACATCCCACAACTCCCGATTTTGCGTCAGAAGACCAAGAAGCGCATCCATCTCTTCGGTTCTGGCGACTTGCAAAAGTAGGTAGCTGACTTTCCAGCGCTCAAAAATTTCTTTCCAATCGGAGGGATCCAGTTTTGCGTTTTCAGCATTAAGCAATCGTGGCACAAGTGCGTCATGACATGTCAGGTAGTCATTGGAGGCTTTTTTGCTGAACTTTAATCTGTGATCGATGAACCCTTTTGTGCCCGGTGCAAACCAGGCAAGGTAATTTGAAAAGTCGACTGAAAGGTGGAATACCTCACGCCCGGTGGTCCAATTTCCGGACTTCTTTTGCGCGTCGACCCAAACGGCCATTTCTTTCATGGATTGGTCGGGAATAATCCCCAGGCCCAGCATCCTCTCTTCTCGGGGACGAGTGTGTATCCAGCCGGTCAGTCCACCGACAATTGCCAAAAGAAGAAGGATCACAAGGCCCAGTTTGGGTAGGATGAGCCGATTTCCATCCAGATCCCCCGTTTTGATTGCGGGCTGGAAATTGGTTAACACATACCAAGCCCCATAGATGCAAAAGAATGGCAATGTCCTTGTTGTGTAAAGACCCATGCCAAGGAAGAAAAATAAAAGCCAAGTGTTCGGTTTGGTCAAATTTTCTTTATTAAAAAAAACTAATACCAGACTGATCAATGCAAGAGGTAAAAAAGCGATACCGGTCAATGATCCCCCAATGGATGTTTGCAGGTAATAGCCTCCAAAAGGGGCGAACCACGCTTTAAAAAGTTCCTTAAAGGGGGCATAAGCTTCCTGAAATCCACAAAGGTTCAGCGGGAGTTGAAACGCGTTCCAGCCCCACGGGTTGGCAAGGCATACACCCCAGCAAATCAGGGAGAGGATTAAGGACTTTCGACCCAATAAAACCGTAATCAAAATGGGCCCGAGGAAAAACCAGGCATCCATATTTACCCAAAAAAGGCAAATCCCGGGGAAAGCCAACCAGGACCAAAACGGTAATGGATTCTTGTTTCCCCGTGAAATCCGTTCCACAAGGAAGAGGGTCAAGGCCAAGAGGAAGGATGAAATCACAAATGGTTGGAGTAGCCATCGGCCCCCAATGCCGAGGGCAGCCAATCCCAGAGTGAAAACTCCAAGGGTCAGGGTTCCGGTT
>CAWUOD010000873.1:0-1602 GCA_963923115.1 uncultured Singulisphaera sp. | reverse complement strand
CCAATTTCGTCAAGTTCATTGGGTTCGGTATTGGGTGAGGATGTCCGCGCGGACATGGATGCTCCACCCTTTGACAAAGCGTTAATGGATGGCTATGCCCTCGCTGGAGATATTCCCGCGAATAAGGATGGGTGGCCAATTGGTGATGGGGTTTATGCCGGGGGAATTCCAGCCATTCCTTTGGCAAGGGGACATTGCGTTCCCGTTGCAACAGGTGCCCCGATTCCCCAAGGGGCGGACAGGGTCATTCCTTTTGAGCGAACCGAAAAAGCCAATGGTTTCCTCATGGTTAAAGAAATTCCCCCTCCATGGGAGTTTGTTGCCCAAATAGGCGCGGATTTTAAATCTGGTGATATTGTCCTAAAAGCCGGGTCCATTCTGTGTCCCTCGGCGGCTGGTGTTCTGGCTGCAGTCGGAAAAACCGCTTTGCGGCTTATCCCTTCTCCCACTGTTTCGGTGATTTCTACCGGCAGTGAATTGGTCGAACCCAATATGAAGCCAATGGGGGGGCAAATTCGTAATTCCAATGCCTCCATGCTTCTATCTGCAATTCACAGGGCGGGATGTCTCCCCAAATATTTGGGTATAGCACCGGATTGTGCGATGGCTCTGAAAAACCTTATCGCCGAGGGAATTACTCACCCGGTTTTGATTTTGTCCGGTGGAGTCTCCGTTGGCGAAAAGGATCTTGTTCGGTCAACCCTGGAGGCGCTTGGTGTAACGATTGTTGTTCATGGGATCAAACTTAAACCGGGTCGCCCATTTCTTTTTGGAGTTTCTCCAAAGGGCGGTTTGGTGTTTGGACTCCCCGGAAATCCAACCAGTTCCCTGGCCAATTTCGATCTTTTGATTCATCCGACCCTGATGGCCCTTCGTGGGTATCGGGCCCCCGGGCCTCACATTCAGTTGGCCCTCATGGAAAATGAACTGGTGGTGGACAACAACAGACCCACTCTTCGCCCTGTCGGAATCCGCTCGCGACCCGAAGGATTAATCGCCTACGATTTGGGATCGAAAGGATCGTTTGAGCTGGGTGTTTTGACCAGGTATCACGGTTGGCTGGAATTGGCTCCTGGGCTGGTAAAAATTCAAAAAGGAGATCAGGTCCGGGTTCTGATCCCTGAGTTGTCCGCTGTGACCGCTCTGCTTATTCAAAATACATGAGACCGCGTCCATGAGGCTTCCTATCCAATGGCTAATTCATTTGGCGTGGCCTTCGATTGTCACGGCCATTCTTTTATGGATGGCTTTTTTTCCGGTCAATTTGCCCTGGCTTGGGTTTGTGGCTTTTGTGCCATGGTTGGTTTCGATGGCTGGTCAAAATGGTAAACAGAGAATTCTGACCTCCGCCATTCTTGGATCGGTGTTTTTTGGTATTGCGCTCAACTGGATGCGTGTCGCGGATGTTCGGATGATAGCGACCTGGGTGATGCTTGGGGCATGGTCCGCCCTGTTTTATATGATTTTGGGATGGATTTTGGGCCTGATATTTGACCGCCATCGTGTCTTGGGTATGACAGTTTGCTTTCCGTTTGTTTTGGTTCCCACGGAATGGATGAGGAGCCATGCCCTGGAAGGTTTTCCCTGGTATTTCCTTGGGCA
>CAWUOD010000872.1:0-1610 GCA_963923115.1 uncultured Singulisphaera sp. | reverse complement strand
TCAGGAACAGAATCCCCCAAATAGGGTTCCTGGCCGTTTTGCGCTGGGCAAATATCCTCTGAATGGTCGCGGGTTTCCAATGGGCTTGAGCCCGTCTCCATACCATGACCCCCGGGCGCCGGGCCGTTCATTTCCCGACTGCCGGAAGATTCCACTTCAATGTCTGACATGGAATGCCTTTGCTGGAAGGATTCGATGGAGACCCGGTCCACCCCTTTGGGAATGATGCCGGCCTCGATGTCCCCTATTCCAATGAAACAAAATCAGCCTTGGGGTTACATGAGCCCCTGGAATTACCACCTCTTTGCTGCGAGGACCTTCATCAGGCCCCAACAAGGAAATTCTAGGCAATACGATGACAAAAACGATTGAAACGAACAGTTAAGGCCGGGGTTTCCCCGCCCCGGCAGGAATTTTAAGCCATCAACTCACGGACCGGATTTCCCCAGGGACACAGGAAGAACGGTCGATCCTGGCGATCCTGCATTTCCATATCGTGTTGGATACCCAAACACTGGTAAATCGTGGAGATGATATCCGCCGGAAGGAGCGGGTTACTGCTGGGGCGCGCTCCGATTTTATCGCTGGCTCCGTGGACATAACCGCCCCGGATACCCCCACCGGCAAGAGCCAGGCTATAGCAAAAATTCCAGTGATCCCGGCCGGCATTGGCGTTGATTTTTGGGGTACGACCAAATTCACCAAATACCGCGACCAAGGTTCGGTCAAGCATCCCACGCTGCTTCAGATCATCAAGGAGTGTTGGCACCGCGGCGTCCAACTGGGGCAAAAGGCTATCCTTGAGTTTGGCGAAGTTTCCTCCGTGGGTGTCCCATGTCGCATTGGCATCAGGAGCCCATGAAATACAAGCGACCCGAGTACCCGCCTCAATCAAACGCCGGGCAAGAAGTGTGCTTTGGCCATAAATATTCCGACCATAGGCTTCCCGGACCGTTTCGGGCTCAAGATCCAGTCGAAATGCCCGCTGGGAGGCGGGCGAAGTAAGCAGATCAAACGCCTTGTTGCGAAAAGCGGAAATATCAGCGGGAATGGGATTTGTGCGGGACAGGAGTTGGCGCCCCGCAAGTCTGTCGGCATCCAACTCGGGTGGGGGGCCAAGTTCGGGCATGGAAAACTGGGGATTGTTGGGATCGCGAAGAACAAAAAGCGGATCAAGCGCCCGGCCAATCAGGCCGCCAAAGAAACCGGGCTGCGGTGGACCGCCTGCTCCCTCGGCGGTGATATAGGGCATCGAAACATAGCCCATCACCGGCCCCTTGGGTGGGCGGCATTTTGCCATGACCGACCCGATCGAAGGCTGGTCGGTTGGCTTGGCCCCGCCCCCCAATTCCCCACGGTCATGTCCTGTCAATCCGCAATAAACCGCTGCGGCGTGACTGTTATTGACCCCGTGGTTCATCGACCGCACAACGGTCATTCGATCCATCCAGGCCGCCATTCGGGGAATTTTTTCCCCAAAACGGATCCCGGGCAACGAGGTGGCGATGGTTTTGAATTCACCCCGAATTTCCGCTGGCGCGTCGGGTTTGGGATCCCACATATCAAGATGGCTGGGTCCACCGTCTGTCTCTTATACACATCTCCGAGCC
>CAWUOD010000871.1:0-1612 GCA_963923115.1 uncultured Singulisphaera sp. | reverse complement strand
AGGAGGAGCACTTCGCGGGGAAGGCAGTTGCCGATTCCGGTGATCGTGCCAACGGCGCCACAGCGGATGAAACCATGACTGACCTGGGTGTCAACGCCGACCATCAGCAGGACATTGTTGTCGCCATGGGTGATATGTTCGGCGGCATAGCTTAAGGAATCGGCACCGCCAAATTCCTTGAAGCCGACCAGGTTTGGAAATTCCCTCCGGAGATCAAAGAACAGGTCCGCCTTGGTTTCGAAACCGTAGTAGGGGCTGTTGTAGATGACTGCGGGCAGCTCGGGTGCCGCCTTGAGAATGGCCGCGAAGTGGCCCCGCTGGGCAGCCGGGGAAGTTCCCCGGGAAAGAAGTCTGGGAATGACCATCAGGCCCTTGGCTCCCACGCGCTGGGCGTGGGCGGCGTGGTCGACCGCGCTGGCAAGATTTTGGGCACCGGTTCCGACAACGACCGGAATTCCGGCCTCGGCCAGTTGGCGAACGCCTTCCTGACGCTGTTCATTGGTCAACAGCGGCCAGTCCCCCATCGACCCGCAATAGACAACTCCATTCATGCCTGCGGCCATCATGGCCTTCCCCTTTTTCACCAGGGCGGCAAAGTTGGGTTTGTGATCCGTTTGACAGGGTGTCATCAGTGCGGGAATACAACCACGAAAAATACTTGCGTTCATAAGGGGTCCTCTCAAAAAGGGATTATAGATGAATTAACGGGGACCGGGGGGTAGATGCCCGATCAGGTAACGCGTCATCAAAAGCCGCATGTGAACCACAGTGCCTTTTCCTTCACGCAGGCCGTGGTCCCGATTGGGATAGGCCATGTAGTCAAACCTTTTCCCCAGTTCGATGAGCCGGTCGACCAGCCCCTCGGTTATGGAAAGATGCGTGTTGGTTTCTCCTGTGCCGTGAATGATCAGCAAGTCCCCGCGCAGCCCATCCGCGAAGTTGATGGCCGCCGCTTCGCGGTACCCCTTTGGGTTTTCCTCCCTCGTTCGCATGAAGATTTCCTGAAACCATGCGTTGTAAAGATCAGGCTGGGGTTTTGGCGCCACGGCAATCCCGACATGGTAGAGATCCGGTTTGCGAAACATGGCGTTGAGTGTGTTCGAGCCTCCTCCGCTCCAACCCCAGATACCGACGCGGGACAAATCCACAAAAGGACGGGTCCGGGCCAGTTCTTTCACTCCGGCCGCCTGCTCTTCGGTCGAGAGTGGTCCCAGACTTCCATAAACCGCCCGACGCCATGCTGCGCCCTTGGGAGCGGGAGTGCCACGGTTGTCGATAGAAACGACCAGATAACCGAGGTCGGCGATCATGCGGTGATACATCGTTTGATTCTGCCCGCCTGCCCAATCATCCAGGACCGTCTGGCTGTGGGGCTCGCCATAGACAAAAACGAAGACCGGGTACTTTTTCGTAGGTTGGAAATCGCGGGGCTTGATCATCCAGGCGTCCATTGTCACGCCACCACCGATGTCGAGCTGCAAAAATTCGGTTGGCTGCGTGATCAGGGGGCGCACCCGGGCGCGGCACATCTCATTGGCTTGTAGCACGCGAACGGATTGATGATCGGAGAGCCGCACCAGATCGGTGATTGGGGGTGTGTCGAAGGTGGAGC
>CAWUOD010000870.1:0-1615 GCA_963923115.1 uncultured Singulisphaera sp. | reverse complement strand
AGGGTATGGGGAATCAGGGCTACTGTAAATTGATCCTGGGCCGCATCCACCACAGTCAAACTTACTCCATCAACCGTAATCGATCCTTTAACTGCGACAAATTTCGCAACATCGCTCGGGATGGAAAAACAGAAGGTTTCCCAGCCTCCCTCCTGTTTTCGGTAAAGGAGTTCCCCCGTCGCATCCACATGGCCCTGCACAAGATGGCCCCCCAAAACATCTCCAAGTCTAAGGGAGGGTTCGGCATTTGCAATGTCACCTGTGCGAAGCAGGCCAAGGTTGGTTTTATTCAGGGTTTCGGGACTTACTTCAAATCGAATCAAGTCGTTTTTTAGGTCAACGACTGTGAGACAAACGCCGTTGATCGCAATGCTGTCGCCGATACTCGAAGAGGGGCCAATTTTGGGTAACCGGAGCGTAATCGCTATTCCATTACCCAGTGGATTAATCTCTGAAACAGACGCGGTTTCCCTAACCAGACCAGTGAACATACAAATTTATCCGGAAACACTTTCAAAAAGGTAACTCCGAAGTAATCATACGGAGTCAATCAACCTTAGCCGGTAATTCCTGATGCTGCGTTTTTTTTTGTAATTTGCCTAACAAAGCCTGGAATGGCCCATTCATTGCAAACCACCAAAAACCCAAAGCCACCATTAAATCAAAGTTACCAATCCAAATCGGAGCTAAACCAAGAATTGCCAAAAGTGCAACTGATGAGGGAAGCCATTTCCCTTTTCGTTTTTTGTGTTGCTGCCGGGACGGGCCCAAAATTTTTCTTGTCGGGTGAGGAAAACCAATGCGACTAATCATCAATATCGCAATAAGGCTTGCGGCAAAAGGAAACAACACGCTCAAAATTTGTTCAACCCTATCCCCAAACTTGGGGAAAAGAAAGGGAATTTGATTTGCGAATTCCACCCTGCCCTGAAGCAGGACGATTCCACAAATGCACCCCGCGGCGGCCGGAGAAGGCAATCCAACAAATTTTTTCCCCTCAGCCTTGTCCTGACGGGACCTCTCCATGTTAAAGCGGGCCAACCTAAGTAAGGTGCAAGCTAAATACAAGGAGGCAACAAGGCCCCAAACGCGGCCCATTATTGGGCTTTCCATTTGACCAAACACCATCCAAACCAAAAATGCGGGAACCAAACCAAAACTGACACCATCACATAAGGAATCCAGTTCAGCCCCAAAATCACTTGCACATCGCAAAACCCTTGCCGCCAAGCCATCCAAAGCATCAAAGATCATTGCCAGAATCAGAAAAGCAACCGCAGTGTAAATGTGAGACCAAGTGCTTTTGTCTGTGGGATCGAATCGATTGGCTGCCACCAATGCCGCAAATCCGGCTATGGCATTTCCCAAGGTAAGACCGGTGGGGGCGACGCTCCTAAGAAAAAGTTTGGAGGACTCTGTCATTCTTTCGGCCCAAATTCCATTTTCATCATTTCCACATAATCCAATTTTGACCACTTAGGCGTTGAAAAGCAAGGTGATAGCTTTGAAATAACTGGCTGAAAGCAGGCCTTGGGAGTCCACCAAGTCCCCGAATTCGAAAAGTTTAGTTTTTTTTTTGACTAATGGTCCCAGAAAATGGTTGAAAAAAATTAAA
>CAWUOD010000869.1:0-1618 GCA_963923115.1 uncultured Singulisphaera sp. | reverse complement strand
AAAACGCGTCCGGAGGCGCCCCCCCCGAAACCCCCATCGCAAACAGGTTCCGGTTCGAGTAGACATCAAAGCTGTCCGAATTGACCCCCAAAGGCAAATCCAGATAAAGTCCCCATGAGGTTTCCCGGGCCGCCTCGGCGACGCTGGCCATCTGCTCCTGGGCCCAGAACTGCACCGCCAGATGATACCGATAAACCGGATCTTTCGGATCGATCATGGACAGATCACCCGACCGCATCGGCTCGGGCCAGGTTTGCCAGGAATGGCCAAGTTTCGCTTGCGCCGCGCGAAATCGTGCGTATGCCTGTAGCCTTGGGTGCCCGGCGACATAATCATCCCAGGCCTGCTGCCGCTCCGGGTGCCCGACGAATCCTTCGGCCAATGCCGCCTCAAGAACCAGCCGCTTTTGAGCCATTACCCCCTTGTGCTCGACCAGATGCGACTTGCGCAAAACCTCCCGCTCCGCCTGCCAGGCCGGATTGGCAAGGATCGCTTTGGCTCCCGCCGAACCGTTCACTTCGGGGATCGCCGCCAGATCCAGAAAGATCTCATTCCAGAAAAGTCGGCTTGCGGGCGAGTAGGGGCTTGGCTCGCACGGATCTTCCAGAAACGATGCCAAAAGCGGAAGCGTTCCGACCAGCGCGATCCCCTTTTGCGCGGCCCAATGACACATCCTTTTCAGGTCGCCAAAATCACCAATCCCGCAATCCGTGTCCGAACGGATCGCATGCAATGGCAAAAAGACCCCCTGGGGAACCGGACCTGGAGGCGGCTCGACAGGCTCGCGCAGACGATCCGGATCCGCAAGATGACCCGGTCGGGCGGGAGCGGCCAAAACATGACACACTTCCTGCGCGATTCCCTGCCTCAGGATTTCGACCCGGTGGCGACCGGGACCAATCCGTCCCAGGTGAATCCATGCCAACGGACCGCCTGTGTCCTCGACAAGGGCCTCACGAACCGAGCCATCCTCAAGAATGAAATGCACGGCGAAAGGCGGATACCCCTGGGTCCGAACCGGAATCGAAGCCTCTTCTTCCTTCCAGGTCAGCCAGACCACCTCGACAGGCTCGATTTGGCGCTGTTGGGGCTTTAAAAGCGAGGCGATTATCTCAAGCGACTTGGCCGGCGCGGGGTGAACGACCCCCTGGTTATCCGTGAATGACCATTCGATGCCAAGCATCCGGCATTGGCGAAGCAAAAGGGGATCAAGCGGAGCGGGCCTGGGCGGAGAGGAATGTGCGGGCGCAGGATTTTCGGGCAAAGAGTTTGCGGTCGCGGAATCGGCCATCTTGCACCCCAATACGATTGTTGCCCTTATCCTTTTATCGTATCGAAGGGATCGCTGGGGGTGTTGCCAAGATAGAAGACGGGGGGATCCGGGTGGTTTGGGTCGGCTTTGGGACCACCCGGATACAACAGGGCAAACCTGCCTCGACGGGTGGGTCCCCTACTTTTCCAGAGTCCAGAGCCACAGGCTCCCATCCTCGCTTCCGCTGGCGATTCGGGTCCCATCGGGCGAAAAACTCACGCTGAGCACCCCACTTTTGTGGGATCTTCGGGTCGGATCCATTTTCCCCGTCGCCACATCCCCTGTCTCTTATACACATCTGACGCT
>CAWUOD010000868.1:0-1619 GCA_963923115.1 uncultured Singulisphaera sp. | reverse complement strand
CGGGACCCAAACCGACTTGGGCACCCTGAGGGGATCAAATGTTGTTGAATGGAGAAGTTTTGCCTAAAAGGGCAAGTTTGTCTGGTCTCTTGGGGAATGCGCTGTAAACCGGGGAAAATTCAACTTGTTTGTCCTGGATAAAACCGGAAGGCAAATCATGCATTTTTGGGATGCCCTGACGAATCTCCCTCCCGGGACCATGGTTTGTTTGATGGTCGCTTTGGGAATTGCTTTCGCATTTGAATTTATCAACGGATTTCACGACACGGCGAATGCGGTAACCACAGTCATCTACACAAAGAGCCTCAAGCCCACACCGGCGGTACTTTTTTCAGGTTTCCTGAATTTTTTGGGTGTCCTTTTCGGCGGAACTGCCGTCGCTTTTGGCATTGTCAACCTTTTGCCTGTTGACCTGCTTTTGGAACGATCGACCAGCTCCGCATTGATAATGGTGCTATCGCTTTTGATGTCTGGAGTTATTTGGAATTTGGGAACATGGTGGCTGGGGCTCCCCGTAAGCAGTTCCCACACCTTGATTGGATCCATCCTTGGGGTGGGGCTGGCTAACAGCCTTATGGAGGGCCATGGGATTTCGGGTGTGAACTGGCACAAGGCGGGTGAAGTTGGCGCCGCATTGTTGTTTTCGCCTTTTTTGGGTTTTGGACTGGCTGCGGGATTATTGATGGTTTGTCGCTATTTCCTTCGCGAACCAAAACTTTATGAGCCACCCGTCGAAGGGGACAAACCTCCCGGCTGGATCCGGGGCGTGCTGATTGCGACTTGTGGGGGAGTAAGCTACGCCCACGGGAGCAACGATGGTCAAAAAGGAATGGGGCTGGTTTTGTTGGTTCTGATCGGTTTCATGCCCTTTGCGTATGCACTGAATGTTGGCGAGCCTGCTTTGGCCTCAAGGACTTTGGGAGCGGCTATCGCCATCGAAAGGGAGTGCAACACCCAAAACATCGACCTGACAACAGGGCAAAAGTCCGATATCGCCACAATTCGAAAAATGTTGGAGGGGAAGGAATCCTTTGGGGATTTGGCACCGGACCAAAGATGGGAGACAAGGCTTGCGATTTTTCGTTTGGAAAAAGAAACCTCCAGGGCGATGGAAACCTCGGAGAAACTGCGTGAAATCCTTTATCCGCCGGTATGCTGTTTGTCCAAAGCGGTGGAATATGTACCGCTTTGGGTGATTGTTTGCACCGCTTTGGCACTTGGGATTGGCACCACGGTTGGGTACCAGCGGATAGTTGTGACTGTCGCCGAAAAGATAGGAAAAACCCACCTCACATATGCCCAGGGGGCGGTCGCGGAAGTTGTGGCCGCGGGAACAATTCTCATGGCGGCTTTGGCCGGTGTTCCGGTAAGCACCACCCATATTCTTTCCAGCGGTATCGCGGGGACGATGGTGGCCAATAAATCAGGAGTGCAATCCTCGACTCTGAAAAAGATCGGCCTTGCATGGATATTGACATTGCCCGCGACCATGGTTCTTGGCGGGGGAATCTACTTTCTTGGAAGAACCGTCATCGGGTAAAGGGATTTTCCCTTGGGCGCTTGAAAAAGCGCCGGGAACGAGTGGCTCATTTTTTTCACGATGGACCGGCCGGCCAAAA
>CAWUOD010000867.1:0-1620 GCA_963923115.1 uncultured Singulisphaera sp. | reverse complement strand
GATCATGAGTCGAGAGTATGACCGTGGTCCCTTCCTCCCTCAAGCGGATCAATGCCTCCCTCATTACCAGGGCATTGACCGGATCAAGCCCGCTAAATGGCTCATCCAAAAGCGCCAATTTGGGTCGGGAGATGACCGCGCCGATGAACTGGACTTTTTGAGCCATCCCCTTGGAAAGCGCCTCCACTTTCTTTTTTTTCCATTCAGAAAGCTCCAGCCTTTCCAGCCATTCGTCGATCAGGGGGCCGGGGTTTCTGACCCCTTTGAGGCGCGCGAGAAAATCGAGGAGGTCGCCGACTTTCATCGTTTTGTAAAGTCCCCGTTCCTCGGGCAGGTAGCCAACCTCATCCCGCGAGCATCCCCCATGGTCCTCTCCCATAACTTCTATTCGCCCCTCATCCGGGGCAAAAAGACGCATGATCAGGCGCAGGGTTGTGGTTTTCCCGGAGCCATTCGGGCCCAGAAACCCATGAATCGCACCATATTTGACACGGAGATCAACATTGTCGACGGCGACATGATTGCCGAAGCGCTTGGTCACCTGTTCCAAAACGACTGCGTCCGAATGGGACATGAATCACCCAAAGGATTTTTGAATAACCAAATTGCCATTCTATGATGTGGGCATTCTTTCAGAGAGTATTGACGGTCCTATTCCGCATTTCGCCCCTTTGGTTACGAAACTCCATTCGGAAACCCCTAGCATATCCTGCGACCTGATCCTTGGCGGGGCCCCTTTGGGTCCTGGTTTCCCGGTTCCCAATTTTTGGGGTGCAGCATGACCTCTCTCATTTTACCTGTTTTGATTGCAATTCTTCCGGCGGCCGAGGCGCCTGTCGTCATTCCGATTTGGCCAGGGAAACCTCCCGGAGATGAGAATCTCTCCCTTCCGGCGGAGAGTGCTGAAACCAAACCCGACAAACCACCAAGTATCACCCGCATCAGCAATGTGAGCACCCCCACCCTTCATGTGTTCAAGCCGGATCCAGCCAAAGATACTGGGGCCTCGGTAGTGATTTGTCCGGGTGGTGGACACCGGATCCTTGCATGGGATCTGGAAGGGACAGAAGTCGCGTCATGGCTTAACTCTTTGGGGGTTACGGGAATCGTGCTGAAATATCGGGTCCCGGGCAGAGACAAGGAGATGCAGGGAAAAGCCGCCGTCCAGGATGCCCAGCGAGCCGTAAGCTTGGTCCGGTCCAAAGCAGAAGAGTGGAAACTCGATCCCAAGCGAATCGGGATCCTTGGATTTTCTGCTGGTGGCGAGGTTGCCACCCTGACCACCCTTTTTGACAAAAGGACTTACGAATCGATTGATGAGGTGGACAAGTTTAGCCATCGGCCCAATTTTGGTCTTTTGATTTACCCGGCCTACCTCACCGAAAAAGGGGATGCCAAGCTTCGGGATTATGTCAAAGTGCAAAAGGACACGCCTCCGATTTTTCTTGCCCATGCCCACGATGACCCAGTGACACCCCTTTCCAGCGCCCTCCTCTATGTGGAACTCAAGCGGGCCGGTCGCCCTGCGGAACTGCATATCGTTTCCAAAGGCGGCCACGGATATGGACTTCGCCCTTCGGCGAACAATTCCGCCAGCGAATGGCCCGACCGCGCGGCCTC
>CAWUOD010000866.1:0-1621 GCA_963923115.1 uncultured Singulisphaera sp. | reverse complement strand
TATAAGAGACAGCAATGTATTCTTTGGTACAATTTTTATCATAGTTATTACATTTGGAGTATGGCTGATTTTTGGACAAATTTTCAAACCACTCAAAAAAATATCCAATATCGCCACAAAAATAGGATCCGGACTGATCTCATCCCGGATCGGGATCCAGGATATCGACACCGAACTCAAACCGGTGGGCACTTCCCTCAACGCCATGCTCGATCGACTCGAACAGACAATTCAATCGCATGCCCGGTTCAATTCCGAGGTATCCCATGAGCTTTTGGCTCCCTTGAATCTGGTAAAAACCAACCTTGTCGAAATGATTGAATCCGCCAACGGAGGTGTGAAACAAGGGGGCAAACTATTGGAATGCCTTCACGCCGTTCAAAAAACGACCACGCTGGCCAGCGACTTGTTGGAATTGGCGCGATCGGAATCGGTTTCGGATCACACGCACAAGTGGATCGATCTGGAACCGGTGATTGATCAGGTGGTGATGGATGTGGAACACGAGGCAAGAAAAAAAGACATAATCGTCGCCCTGGAAAGTTCTACAGTTGGGGTCCATGCCAATCCCATTCAAATCCACCAGGTCGCCCATAACCTGATCAATAACGCCATCAAATATGCCCCGGAAAATAGTACTGTTCGCGTCACCCTGAAAAAATTGGACCAGCAGGCGGTCCTATCCGTGTACGATTCCGGTGGGGGAGTTTCTCCGTCCGAAGTTGACAATCTCTTCAAACGATTTTTTCGGGCCCAATCCAACCAATACGACGCAAAAACGGGTTATGGTTTGGGATTGGCCATTTGCAAAAACATCATCGATCAACACAAGGGTGAAATTGGCTACGAAAGGACTGCAGAAGGACTGACCCGCTTTTATGTGATCATGCCGACATATTTCCCTTGCGACGAAAAATAATTGGCCCGATTACCCTAATACCCTCAAAATTCACCTTTTAAAGTTTTAAATATCCCACTACCCCGCGATCAACCGCCATCTGGCATTTTTTGATTTTTTTGAATTTTTTCTGAAATTTGCCGTCATATGGCCAAAGCGGGGCTTCTGTAGTGGAAAATGTATGCGATATGTATGCCGAATGTACGCCGTATTTACGAAAAATGAACGCGGTGCGTGCGAAAAAATATATATCAAAAAAAATTCGCAAAATCAGCCATTTTCCGGTACCCCATCGTTTGAATTTCAACATAATCAAACTTGATGGAGTTTTTGATTATCTGGTTTCAAGGGATGAATCATGCTTAAGAGAATCTCTAACATCTTTAAAAAATCCAAATTTTTTCAGCCGGTTTCCCTTCCTTTTCATCGACCCATACTCGAATTGCTTGAATCACGCCTGAATCCTTCTTTTTCCAACATGAGTTCCGTCGCCCAGTCCATCAGGATGGGTGAGGACGCCCTGCCCCAGGTTCCCGGGCTGGATTCCTCCCTGGGCCAAATGCTTCCCACCCGACTTAGCGATGTGATTGGCCTCAATGCATATAACAATGGCGTCAACAGTTGGAGCCAATTTGATTCAACCTACCCCAATCCAACAGTATCAAATATCTCTACAATTGCATCAGCTATCACATCTGGTAGTCCGTATACGGCAACCATTTC
>CAWUOD010000865.1:0-1621 GCA_963923115.1 uncultured Singulisphaera sp. | reverse complement strand
AAACCTTTGGTAAGCAAACTACCCCTTGATAGCCTAACCATTGTGCCTTTTCCCCCATTTGGAGATTTATCCATGTTTCGCTGGGTTAACCGGATTGGATTGACATTGGTACTTGGCTTGACGGTCTTTGGTTCCCAAGTCCAATCACAGGATACTTTTCCCATGGATCATGCAAGAATGATCTTGGAATCTATATCAGGCTCAAGTGCCGATTGGGCTAATCTCTTGGCGTTCAAACAGGAAAAGCCAAATATCCAAGGCTCCAATCGAATTGGCCCCGGAGTTCCTCCCTCCCCCAACTCCCAGGAAAATCCCCAAAGAAGGGGACCGGGACAACCAAACCCGGGAGATAACGACCAACAAAGGGCAATGGAGCTTCGGGAACGACAAAGGCAGGCTGACCGTCAGCGTCAAACGGCTGAAGAGGAAATGCGCCGGGTAAGGGAATCCAGGGAAAAAAACGAACAAAGAGAGCGAATGGCTCAGGAAATTCGGATGTTGGAAAACTCCTTGGGTGAACACCAACAAGCCATCCGGGGAATTTCTGCCAAATTGGAAGAAGTACGAAATAAAATGCGGGGAAACCAACCTGTACCGGAATTATCCAATCCATTTCCACAGCAACAGGCCAACCGCATGGGAAGTCGTGATACGGGTCCTCGAAATGATGGATTCAACCCATCACGGCCAAACAATAACCAACCCATCCGGGATCCATTTCAAAATGAAAGAAGGGACCCCAAATGGGAGGAGCTAATGAGCCGAATCGACCGACAGATGGACAAACAAAACTCCCAAATTCGGGCACTGGAGGAACAGGTAAGGGATTTACGAAACCACCAACAAATGGGACACCCAAATACCTGGCAACACTCGGGCCCCGCCGCAAATTCAACGCAAATTTATTTTATTCCGGTACAACCGGGAATGATGGTTCCCTTCGGAAACCCGGGACCTAATCCCCTCAAGCCAGGTTTCCCACTAAAACTTAACGACCCAAATCAGGGGGGACAATTTGGCCAAAATTATGGACAGCAGCACAACCAACAAGGACACGACCCGCAATTCGCACCCGGTTATGGCCCAATCCCAATGGATCAGGGTCGTACCAATGGAGCAGGACCTTTTCCCACACCTCTTTATTCCCCTCCTCCAAATGTTCCTCAACGCCAACCAAACATTCCCCCGGTTGCCCCCCAGCAAGGAACAGAGCCCAAAAGGACCCCGCCAGCCTCACCCGGACCCAGTTATTGAAATGGGAAATGATAGCGATTTGGCAAAAATAAAATAGCAAAAATGTATTAATTTACTTCAATGACTATTTGGCCAATTCTAATTAATTAGTCTTATAGCCTTCGGGGGAAATAACTCCTTCGAAGGCTTTTCCCAATTGTTGAATCAAATCCGTTGCAAGCATGGAAATCTCCCCACACTTCTTGGCTGCCAAATCCCCTGCCAAACCGTGTACATAAGCACCAAGGCTTGCGGCTTCAAAACCGGATAATCCCTGTCCCCATAGAGCCGAAATGATGCCTGTTAAAACATCTCCAGAACCACCCCGGGCCATTCCTGGGTTGCCGGTTTGATTAATTTTTATTTGATTCTTGTAGGCAATTACAGT
>CAWUOD010000864.1:0-1625 GCA_963923115.1 uncultured Singulisphaera sp. | reverse complement strand
GCATGACGCCGTCCCAACCAAAATCCAGTTGGGACGGTTTTTCAGGGACGACTATCTAAAAATATAATAAATTATATTCTTTAATACAACCTAATCAGGATTTGGAATTATGTTCCCGGGCAAGGTCCATACCTCTCCGGCGACGGATACGAGTCTTTTGTCAAGCCTTGGATTTGGCGAAGGGGGCTTCGAGCCGAAATCATCACCCCCTGACTGATTTTCCCGAAAACCCTAACATGATTTTATCCCACCAAGGCTTGTGCCACCTATCCCTCTCAAGAGGTTAACCGTGTCCAATACACCCGTCGCCGAGTCCAAACCGGCGTCCAGCTTCGGCCTTACGCAATGGCTCATCCTGACGGTTGCGGCAATTGGCTTTTTGTTTGATACCTACGAACTGTTGATGACGCCGCTGGTTTTGGCACCCGCCCTTTCTGAACTGCTCAAAGTTCCGGTCAATCATCCGGATGTGACCGACTGGGTAGGCAGGGTTCTTTGGCTTACTGCTCTTTGTGGTGGTGTGTTCGGACTTTTGGGCGGCTGGCTGATCGACAGGTTTGGTCGCAAGACTGTCATGATTGGCAGTATTTTTGTCTATAGCTTCTCGCCTGTGCTTGCGGGGCTTTCGACTGACCTTGGGATGCTGATTTTCTTCCGCTGTACGACCTTTGTTGGTGTTTGTGTGGAGTTTGTCGCGGCGGTTACATGGTTGGCAGAGCTATTCCCAGACAAAAAAATGAAGGAACTGGCCATTGGATGGACCCAGGCCTTCGCCTCGGTGGGAGGCCTTTTTGTAACGGCAGTTAGCGTTTGGGTAAGTTATTTGGTCAAGGAAAAGATGCTTCCCGCGTTGCCTGTGGGTGATCCGACCAATCCCGCTTGGCGTTACACCCTTATGACAGGACTTTTGCCCGCGATTCCTATTGGGCTGCTTTTGCCTTTTGTTCCCGAATCAAGTGTCTGGTTGGCTCGACGGGCTTCTGGAACTCTCAAGCGTCCAAGCTTCTTTGAGATTTTCTCTCCCGGTCTTATCCGCACCACCATTGTGGGCACCCTTCTTTCGGCTTGTGCGTATGCGGCTGCGTTTGGAACCCTTCAGGTGACCGTCACTCAAGGGATCGCGGGTTTGCCGACCCTGAAGGAGCCTGCGGCTGAAATGGCCAAAATTGGGAAGGAAAACGCCGGAATTCGAATGGAACAGTCCAAAACGGATTCCGAGGAGAAGAAAGCGGAACTCGAAAAGAAGTTCAACTCGAACCTCAAATCGATGGGTGCAATCAACAAAAAAGACATCCAGCCAGTCCGCGAAGAGGTTCAGTTCAAACAGGAACTTGGCGGACTTGTGGGGCGTATCCTCCTGGCCCTGGGGCTGACCTATGTCGCCTCGCGCAGAGTGCTTTTGTGGATGTTCCAGGTCCCCGGCCTGATCATCATCCCGATCGTCTGGTTCTTTGCCTTCTTCAATATGCCTGAACTGTTCGGTTGGGGCGTGTTCTTTGCCGGTATGATGGTTGTCGCCCAGTTCAGCTACTTTGGCGAATATCTGCCCAAGGCGTTCCCCGTCCACCTTCGTGGCACCGGGGGTGCTTTTGCCACCAATGTCGGTGGTCGCATGTTTGGCACCT
>CAWUOD010000863.1:0-1638 GCA_963923115.1 uncultured Singulisphaera sp. | reverse complement strand
GAGACAGTTGTGGAAATCCGTTAAAAACAAAGGGATTCCAATGGGTTTGCCCGAGGGAAATTTGGTCGCCGAGGGGTTGGCGGGTTTGGACCTGGATCAACTTGATGCTCCCCGGGTTTGGGCGTTTTTGCGCCAGGAACTTTTTGGAGCCGCGGCCACCAACCGTCACCCCTTTCACCTTTTCACCCTGGCCACGACGGATGAAACCGGCGCACCCAGTGCCCGGACCGTTGTGCTCCGCCGGTTTTTGGGGCACGAGCGGGAGGTTTGGTTTCACACCGACCTCCGAAGTCCCAAAGTAGGCCAATTGCGCCGCGATTCCCGTGTTGGGCTGCTTTGGTATGATCCCCACTCACGGGTTCAATTCCGTATCCCCGCCAGGGTAAAACTCCATCATCTCGATGAAAAGGCCAAACAAGCCTGGGATAAGAGTCCGCCCATGACGAGGTCCTGCTATGGGGATTTGCAGGGGCCCGGGGAAATCCTTAATCGTGACACGGTGGCAACTTCATCGGATGTCCTCCCTGCCGTGATGCAGATTCAGGGGGATACACACATAGAAAAAGACGACTCAGGGTGGGGGAATTTTGTCGCGGTGTGCTGTCATTTTGACACAATGGATCTGCTGCTGCTCAAAGCCAGCGGCCATCAGCGGGCAAGGATTGATTTTGTTGCGAACCCGGTGACCTGGGAAAGATTGGCTCCTTAAGACGGGCTTTTTTCATCGCGCGAATTTCAGGGGAGATTAATGGTCTCGCCTCCCGCGCGCGTGGTCAGATTGGCCAGCAAGCGCAGGTCCGTTCCCGCCGAAAGAAACCGGACAGAACCATCGGCAAAAGCAAAATTGGCACCACCCGTATGAAAGCTGTAGTAGCCGTGGCCCCATTCGTTGGAATTATTAATTCCCGGAAATCCCGGAATCGGGCCGAATGAGGCATCCCACGCTTTTCGCGACCCGATGTCGTATGCGTTGTCAGTGGTCGCCCATGCCCCTCCACGGGCCCGGACCTTGGGACTGCTTGTGTAATTGACGGGTGACAAAGTGCCCTTGCGCCAAACATCTTCCCTGCCGGCGCATTCCCCCAACATGATACTGGTCGATGTTCCATCCAAAATGTCTGCCAAACGATTGGTGGTGTTGTTGGCCTGCCACCAGCAGATCACTCCCCTCAAATCGGTGTTGGTGGGAATCTGATCCCCAACGGAAAGGTACTGATTGATCTCGATGTTAACCCCGGTGGGCGTGAAGTAGTCAGTCACGGCTCCCGTCTTGTTGGGCGGGGTGGTTTCCGGTTTGTCCTGGATCCGATCAGGGTTTGGGGTGGAAGGACAATTAATGCTTTTGATTTTGGTGATGACAATGTCCCGATTGACGCCCTTCCACCATTCCGTGCCAAAGTCATATGCTTTGACGCGGTTTCCCTCCTCGATGTAAGGAAGGATGAAAGGCGACCAGTTGTGCCACTTCATGGTTCCGTTCGGATTGGTGTAAGCCAAGGGAAAAAAACCGTTGGTGTTTTCAAAATTATGAAATGCAAGGGCAAGCTGCTTCAGGTTGTTGGAACAGCTCATCCGGTTCGCTGCTTCCCGGACTTTTTGAACTGCTGGTAACAACAGACCAATCAAAACGGCGATTAT
>CAWUOD010000862.1:0-1641 GCA_963923115.1 uncultured Singulisphaera sp. | reverse complement strand
GGTCTCGTGGGCTCGGAGATGTGTATAAGAGACAGGCACTGGACCCTACCCGCCAGGGCGGAACCGTCGGGCAATGGATTGAAACATCTCTTTTTTCCAACCATCCCGAATGGATGCAACCTTTTTCGGTGGCGCATTTTTTCCTGGTGTTTTTTCTCATTGGCGCGCCTTTGGGGAAGCTGGTCAGAGCTTTTTCCACTACGATTTCAGGCTTTGTGACAAAAAGAAAAGCGGCAAAAGTGGCGCCTCTATCGTCATCTCCCGAACCAATCACGGAGACTCCAAAACCAAAACCGGTTGCGAAGCCCACCCCCAAGAAGCCCGGACTCCCTTCGTGGGAACTCCTTGAAGACGCAGTTCCCTTGGACATTTCCAAATTTGCTGACAAATTGCGTGATCGCGCCGAGCTTTTGGAAAAAACCCTCTCCGATTTTGGATTGACGGTCAAAGTTGTCGCCATCAACACAGGCCCGGTAATTACCCAATTTGAATTGAGTCTGGAAACGGGCCTACGATTAAACAAGGTCACCAGGCTTGCGGATGATATTTCGCTCAATTTGCGTGTTCCAAGCGTTCGGATTGTGGCTCCCATCCCTGGAAAAAACACAGTTGGAGTTGAGGTCCCCAATGAATTTCGAGCCATGGTCCGAATGAAGGAAGTCCTCCTGACTTTGGGAGACCAACTCTCCAAATACCGTATTCCGCTCTTTTTGGGAAAAGACAACGAGGGGCGCCCCCTTGTCGGCGATTTGGCAGATATGCCCCACCTTTTAATCGCTGGTAGCACAGGCACAGGCAAATCTGTTTGCATGAATTCAATCATCCTGAGCATGCTCCTCACCAGAACATCGGATGAGGTCAAGATGATCATGATCGACCCCAAAGTCGTTGAACTGGGGGACTATGCAAAAATCCCCCACTTGATGCATCCCGTGGTCCACGACATGCGCAAGGCCGAAGCGATCCTTGCATGGGCGGTGGATAAAATGGAAAAGCGGTACGAACTCTTATACAAGGCCCGGGTTCGCAATATTGGGGGTTATAACGAGTTGGGCCACGCTGAGGTTCTGAAGCGTGTTGGTGAAATCCCCGAGGCAGAGAAGGCCGAGATTCCGGCGAAAATGCCTTACATTGTCATTTTCATTGATGAAATGGCTGACCTTATGATGATGATGAAAAAAGAGGTGGAATCTCACATTATTCGATTGGCTCAAAAATCCCGGGCTGCCGGAATCCATCTGGTTGTGGCGACACAAAAACCCACGGTCGATGTGATTACGGGGTTGATCAAATCCAACCTTCCCTCCCGTATCTGTTTCAAAGTAGTCAACAAATCTGACAGCCGGGTGGTCCTTGATGAAATGGGGGCCGACAGGCTACTTGGGAAGGGAGATATGCTTTACCTTCCACCAGGGACAAGCCAATTATTGAGGGCGCAAGGTACATTTGCAAGCGACAATGAAATTCAGTCTGTCGTTGGGGCCCTTGAGGGGGAACAGAGTTTCGTCAAGGAATTGGTTGAACTCGAAGTCGCGCCAAAAGAGAAAACCGAGGGGGGTGGAAAAGCCCGTGCAAAAGACGACCTTTACCAAGGGGCCGTGGATGTGGTTATCAGGGAAGGACGCGGCAGTGTTTCACTCC
>CAWUOD010000861.1:0-1644 GCA_963923115.1 uncultured Singulisphaera sp. | reverse complement strand
TGGTTTGCGACAGAACATTGGAATGTTATTCCGGACATTGTAACGGTAGCAAAAGCCTTGGGAAACGGGTTTCCAATAGCTGCTTATATCACAACAGATGAAATTGCAGCCCATTACACCCGACCTGGAGCTGCCACTTTTGGAGGAAACCTTGTTTCCAGTCGTGCGGCTTTGGCCACGCTATCCTTTCATAAACGAAACCAACTTGGAAAACAGAGTACTTTTTTGGGAAATCAACTAATGAATCAACTGAAAAGGCTTCAAAAAAAACATACCGAAATCAAAGAGGTTCGCGGACTTGGACTCATGATTGGAATGGAATTAACGGACGGGCCAACCAAAACATCCCAAACTCTCACGGATTTGGTCCTTGAAACCATGAAAGATGCGGGGTTTTTGTTGGGAAAAACCGGACCAAACAGAAATGTCTTGACAATGATGCCCCCACTAATTGTTTCTGAAAACGCCTTGAACAGTCTTGTGGATAATCTGGAAATTTCATTGGAGGCAAATCGATAGCATTTCATTCCAAATTCTGGGTTCAACAGGCCTGAAAACTTACCGAAAACCTGCGGTCCCCCCCGAACATGAAAGAAACTGTCAATCGAAGCAAATCCCTTTCCCAGCCACAGTATTACAAGCATGTAAGTCCGGGGTGATCGGCGACCAATTCAATTGACGGCCCGGCAATACCCCGGATATGAGGAAAAGGGCATATTTTGTATCTTTTTGTCCAAAAGGTTTACAAAATAGTGAAAACAAACGGGTCCAAAAGATAGGGAATCAAGGGATATCATGCCCAATTCCATTTTCAAATTGAATATTCAAGCCGTCGGTTCATTAATTCTCGCCGCAATTTTGGCGGTGGATGGATGTCAATCGATCAAGAAAAAAATGTCGGATACCCTAACCCGTTGGACAATGCTCCATCAGGATGCCCTCGAAGACCCAATCAAGGCTGTAGGTGGCGATGGGATTGTTTTCGCACCCCGGGTGGAATCAGGGAGCCTTAATCGAAAACAACTATCTTCCGCCACACCTGAATGCCTTATGAACTACTATTCACCTATTTTTATTCAACAAAGAATCAATTCCATGGCCCAAAAATATCCCTACCCACAGGAATACGACTCTATTGGACAAGCCCGCATCGAAACCGTTTCCGGGGGCAAACTCAAGTCCTATGTTTCCGGTTCACCAATTATTTATGCAATCTTCAAGCAGGTCCAAATCAATGGAAAAGAACGAAATCAGCTCACCTACACAGCATGGTATCCAGCTCATCCACGAATGAAAACCATCGACCTTGAGGAGGCTGAAATTGATAGCTGTGTTTTGCGCATAACCCTGGATGCCGATAACGCGCCTCTTTTTTATGAAACTATCGCAGCCTGTGGCTGTTTTCACAAGGTTTTTGTCGAGAAATGGGTTGAGGACAAAGCGAGGGATCATTTTGGCCCACCCGAAAAATCAAAAAAATTCAGCGTGGAACGGCTATTAAAGGACTCAATTGATTGGGAAGTGGCAGGAGTCGTTGACGAACCAAAAGACGATCCCCGCCGACCGGTTATTTTCATTAAGGCGGGAGACCACAAGGTTATTGCTGTCTCTTATACACATCTCCGAGCCCACGAGACCAGAGAG
>CAWUOD010000860.1:0-1646 GCA_963923115.1 uncultured Singulisphaera sp. | reverse complement strand
CCCCCGTGGTGGGGTGCCCCAACAGGGTCGATCCGGTGTTTACCAGCCCCAGGGCTGGCCCATGGATAAACGATTCATGAAAACAGGAGCGAATCACACACAGTTCATCGGCGTGTTTGCCCAAATGGGGAAAGAGCGAGGAGATTTCCAATCCGGATCGCCCTTGTTTGGAAAAGGGAAAGGGGGATCCCATAAGCTTTCCATCCGTGGCCTTCATGAATTGGAGAGCCAATCCATCGGATTTGAAAGAGGCGGGAAGGGGTTTTCCGTTATGCTTGACAAGTTCGGGCTTGGGGTCGAAGGTCTCCAGGTGACTCGGGCCCCCCGTCATGAAAAGGAAGATCACCCGTTCGGCCTTGCCGGGGCCGTGTGGCGACAACGGGGCCAAGGAAGCGCCCATCAGAGGACTTTTGATATCGCCTGGCCAGGCATCCCGGGCGACCAACCATCCCATGGCCGACGCGCCAAAACCAAACGCGGAACGCCTCAGGAAATCGCGCCGATCACCAAAGGACTCAATTCTCCCGCAAGGGGCGGACATGGGAAAGGCTCCTAATCGATGTAGGAAAATTCCTGGAGGTTGAAGAGGGCAAGGCATAGCTGTGGCAACGCGTCTTCCGGCTTTTGAGGGGAGATATTTTGAAGCAGCGACAAGGCCTCGTTCGACTCCTTTTGTTTTGGGGCCCTTCCCAAAGCAATGCGCCAGGCTTTGTCAACAAGCGAATTCAGGTCACCCGCGATGGGAGCCTCTATCGCTTTGGATAGTGGAGCGGCCCCATTGGACAGGGATTCGGCGAAGGTCCAACCTGTGGGGGTGGGGTTCGCGTTGAGGGTGAAATCCTCGCCAAGGTCACGATGGAACCTTTCCAGATCAATGGAAAAGCGAACACCCACAAAATCATCCTCAAGGATCTCCAATCGAAGCGAATCCCCCGGGTTGAGGCCGACCGTCGGGGGAAGCTTGGGGACCAGGGGTGCTGTGGAGGTTCCCGAGGTGTCGCCGACGGTCCCCTCCGCAACCAGTTCCTTGTCATTTTTCCAGAGTTTCCAGGCCCCGTTTCGTCCCAACCGCCTGATGTTCCAGAGGGCCAATCGGATCCGGAAATCGCCTTTGCGATCCGCCATCCAGGCGACACTGGTGGGACCATGAGTCATGATGGTGCCAATGGGGGCGTCATGGTTGGGTGTGGGTTTGGGGGTGGATACTCGCCTGGCCCAGCCAGCGTGGATGCCACCACGGGCGCCTTCCCAACCGGTTTGCCCGGGACCAAAATCGGGGCCGTTCCACACAAGATTTTGCCCGGTCCGGATTCTTTTGGCGAACTCACCGGCCTGGTGATTGGCCGTCTGGTTGTTGAGCATCCAGAGCGCCTGGGTCGCGACGGTGGTGACATCCCTGCCGGGGGCGCTTACAGCGTTCACCGGAGCATCAAAGACATCAAACATCGGAAATCGAAAATTGCGTCGCAAAAGAATATACAGGCCCCGCCGGGAATGCTCGGAGGGATCTGCCGATACGATCCAATTGGCGGGCGCCTGCTCTCCCGGACCCAGTGGGGGAACCACTGGTCGTCCACCCATTTTCCGATTTAAAGTCCCGGCCACAAAATGGATCGAATCCCAAATGGACTCCGCCTCAAGCCTTT
>CAWUOD010000859.1:0-1647 GCA_963923115.1 uncultured Singulisphaera sp. | reverse complement strand
CAAGGAGTATCGTCGGCAGCGTCAGATGTGTATAAGAGACAGGTATAATAGCAATCTGTAGCCACTGAGGCTTGAGATTTCATTCTGGTCATAAGTTCCGGGAAGGGCTTTGGGGCGCCTTTTTCTGGTAGGGGGACAATACTGGAATGATCAGCGGCAGTGGAAGCACACCCCAAAATCCCCAGGACGAACAAAAAGGTTAGTGGGTAAAATGCCAACTTTGGGATGATTGTTGAAGATTCCATGGTGTCTCCTTTGCCCATTTCCTTGGGACATAAACATTATTGCAGATATTTTGCCATTGGGAACCCAGGGGGCTCCTTGAGGACCTTTTTTGAGCCCATAGAATCCCAATAAGGAATTTTTGGCAGGATCGATGAGCAGCTCCGCATTTTCTGACCCAGATGACTATTTCTCCTCCTCCCGGATGAGCTTCGGCGACCATCTCGAAGAGCTCAGGAAACACTTAATCCGTGCCGGGATTGGATTTACCGCGTGTTTTATTTTTAGTTTTTTCATCGGAACCTATGTCCTTGGAATTATCAAAAAACCGGTTGAAACCCAGCTGAAAGCTTTCAATCAAAATCGCATCGGAGAAATGGCCAAAAAGGTTGAAAAAGGAAACCTTACAGAGGACATGGTGGCGGCAAATAAGCCAACAGCTTTCTTCCAGTTGGCTTTCCCCAGGGAAGCTCTTGTTGCGGCTCTTAACGGAAAACCCGATGAGGGCGGCGAATATGTTTGGAAAACTCCAGAAAATCAGGATGAGACCACGGCCAAACGAGTTTCCCCCCAGGATTGCGTCGTTGTTCCCGTGGCGATCTACGATCCACTCAAAATGGGATTGGGAATGGATGAAAGCTTGCGGGAAATCCGCGGCGAAAACCAGTTGAGTACGCTTTCAATTCAGGAACCCATTATGACCTACTTCAAGGTCTGTGTCGTGACCGGCCTTGTGCTTGGAAGTCCGGTCATATTTTGGGAACTATGGTCATTCGTGGCGGCTGGACTTTATCCTCATGAAAAAAAATATGTTTTTATTTACCTTCCATTCAGCTTAGGTCTTTTTCTTGGTGGAATTCTTCTTTGCCAGTTTGGGGTAATGCCCGTTGCGATCAGTGCCCTGCTTTCCTTTAACGAATGGATTGGATTAAAGCCTGATCTCCGCCTTAGTGAGTGGTTAGGTTTTGCGATTATGATGCCTTTGGTTTTTGGTATATCCTTTCAGACACCCCTCGTCATTCTTTTCATTGACAGTATTGGACTTTTGGATGTCCAAACCATTCAGGCCAAAAGGGGAATTGTCTGGTTTGCAATGGTGATTATTGCCGCGGTTATCACTCCATCTGGTGATCCTTTCAGCCTTCTGATGCTCTGGATTCCCCTTGGACTTCTTTATGAGCTTGGAATTGTAATGTGCAAGTTACGCAGGCGGGGAAATGATATGGGTATTGATGTCCCTGATCGGGATGAGGTGGTGGGGGTTTGATGCCGGATCGTTTTTGTTTGGATTTGAACCATTCCGGATTCCGTGAAATTCAGGAAGAAAAAGCAGGGGCTGCCAGGGCATTTTTGGTCGGCGCGGGACCGGGAGATCCAGGGCTCATTACTCGCCGGGGAATGGAAATTCTTGGCTGTCTCTTATAC
>CAWUOD010000858.1:0-1654 GCA_963923115.1 uncultured Singulisphaera sp. | reverse complement strand
CCTCCTGCCTTCTCAGACCGGAAGAATCCATCCATGTTCCACTCCCGGATGATCCCCATGATTTTGCGAGGCATGGGCCTTTGCACCCTGATTTTTGGTGGATTCGCGTCCGCGCAATCCCCCGACGATTTTCTCAAATTCATCCAGGCGGAAGCAGCCATCCTCCGGGCCAAGGACCCGTTGTTTGATGCGGGGGCGAACGCCGCAGGGGCCCGGTCCATTCGCCGGGCCGAGCTTGCCAGGGCCTGGGGAGGCATGGAATGGATCCTGGGCGCCGCCAAAGTCCCACTCGACCCCAAAATCACCATGACCATGGTGCGCGACGATTACCGGATTGAAAAGGTTCATTTTCAAACCTTCCCGGGAGTGCGCATGCCCGGTCTGCTTTATCTGCCCAAAAGCGGGGGCAAGCACGCCGCGGTGCTCCATGTCCACGGACACTGGAAAGGCGCCAAGCAGGACCCGACCGTCCAGGCCCGTTGTGTCGCCTGTGTTCGGGCAGGATTCGTTGTGCTTTGCGTGGATGCGTTTGGTGCGGGCGAAAGGGGGATCGGCACAGCCCTTGGCGAATACCATGGCGAAATGACCGGCGCGACCCTGTTCCCGGCGGGGATTCCCCTTAGCGGGATCCAGGTTGTCGAAAACGGCAAAGCCGTCGACTACCTCTGTTCGCGTCAGGAGGTCGATTCCGAAAAGCTTGCCATCACCGGAGCCAGTGGCGGCGGCAACCAGACCATGTATGCCGGATCGTGGGACACCCGCTTCAAGGCGGCAGTTCCGGTCTGTTCCGTCGGCAACTACCAATCGTACCTGGGTGCCGCCTGTTGCATGTGCGAGGTGGTTCCTGGCGCGCTCCAGTTCACAGAAGAGGACGCCATTCTTGGCCTGACCGCCCCACGGGGACTTATGGTGATCAGCGCCACCCGGGACGCCAAACAGTTCTCACCACCCGAAGCCGCCAAATCGATCGCGCGGGCCCGAACCCTTTACGAGCGTGTGGGCGCCTCGGACAAACTCGTTCACAAGATCTTCGAATCGGGCCACGACTATTCGCAACCGATGCGTGAGGCTATGGTCGGTTTCCTGAAACAGCAACTTTTGGGGGAAGGGAATGGCTCCCCGGTTCCGGAAAAACCATTTACTCCCGAAGCGCCCGAATCACTTCGGCTTTTCCCCGGAAATACCAGGCCCGCGGATTGGCCCACCCTGCCCGAATTCGCAGCCATTCAGGGACGCGCCCTTTTGGCAAAATCGAAACCCGGAGACTTGGCATCGCTTGGCAGACTGCTTCATGGCAAGGGGGAAATTCGCAAGGGAGCCCCCGCCAAGGCCCTTGGTGATCGTCGCTATTTGGTCGAAACCGAGCCGGGAATCAACCTGGAGGCAACCATATCCCATGGTGCCGAGCATAGCCCGTTTTTTGTGGTGCTTCACGAGGATGGAGCCGAAGCCGCCCAAAAGCACCCTCTCGCGGTGGAATTTGCCAAACGGGGAAGAGTCATCACCCTCGACTTGCGCGCGACGGGCAAACTCGCCCCCAGGGGGGACCGCATCGGGGCAGCGCCGGATCATAACAGCGCGGAGTGGTCACTCTGGCTGGGTAGGCCACTTATCGGGCAATGGACCATCGATGTTCTCCGCATCACCGAAGAAC
>CAWUOD010000857.1:0-1658 GCA_963923115.1 uncultured Singulisphaera sp. | reverse complement strand
AAACCAGCGGTCTTTGATGTCTCACTTTCGGTCGAAACGGGTACTGTCTATGGGCTTTTGGGCCGAAACGGTGCAGGAAAATCGACCCTGGTGAAAATGCTAATGGGGATGATTCGCCCCGATCTGGGAAGCTCATCGATCCTTGGTGTGGATTCGCAAAACCTCCCGGTTTCAGTCAAGGCAAAGATCGGCTACATGGCGGAGAATCACCCGCTTTATGACCATTGGACTATTGGCCAATCGATCCGCTTTGTCAAAAATCTCCACCCCAAATGGGACGAGGATCTGGTGGGCCGGGTACTCAAGCATTTTGGCCTATCGTCGACATCGCGCATTAGTCGCCTTTCCCGGGGCCAACGGGCACAGGTGGCCCTGGTACTCACACTGGGTGGTGACCCGGATGTCTTTATTCTCGATGATCCCACTCTCGGGCTGGATTCCGGGGTTCGCCGCGATTTCATCGAATCGCTGGTCCACATGATCAATCGCCGGGGAAGGACAATCCTTTTCAGTTCCCACATGCTGGATGACATCGACCGCACCGCCGACCGGATCGGAATCATGGTGGATGGGGTCCTTCGGGTCGATTGTTCCCTCGAAATGTTCCGCAACCAGGTGCGCAAGGTCGTGGTGGAGTTCGATCGCGAACCGCCCGAATGGGACGGCTGCCCGGGCCTGGTCCAGCAGTGGCGGGTAGGCAAGCGCAGGGAACTGGTGTTTGTCGGCTATGGAGACCTCCAGCGCCGATCGGTTGAGGCGCTTGATCCCAAGCGCATCGATATGGTGGACCTATCCCTTGAGGATGCTTTCATCGAATACACCCGCACAAATCGCAATCCCCTACCCCTTTGGGATGAGAACAATGAATAAGACCCTGATTCTCAAGGAATTGCATGACCTGCGATATGTTCTGGCTATTGCAGGATTGACGATTTTTATTCTCGTCACATCTCTCTTTGGCTTTGCGCCCACCGGAAAAATCATGTACTTGTTGGGCCATGAAACCGGAGTTCCACAAGACATCATCCGGGAAACAGACATTGGGGCACAGCCTCCTTTTTCCCGAAACGGTTACATAAGCCCTGTTTCTACTGCAACTTGCGCTTTGGCTTTGATTTTGGGGTTCGCCCAGGGATTACACGAGAACCGTTCGGGCAGGTGGCAATTCCTGCTTTCGCTACCAGTATCCAGAACAGAAATCATCCAATCGAAAATTCTTGTCGGCCTGGGCGTTTGGCTCGCCACGGTTTTAATCCTAGTGGGAACCGGTTTGTTTTACTCCAGTATTCCGGGCCGGGTTCCGTACCCGCTGGAATGGTGGGTTGTATGGCATGCTTGCCAATGGCTTCCCCTTGGGGCTGCCCTCTACATGGGTTCTTTTTATTGCGGCATTCGCAAGGCTCACTGGCTGGGAACGCGCCTTTTTCCGTTGATCGGAATTGTCACAGTCATATTTTTATCTTGCATTGTAACCGGCATTTTATACAGGTCCACAAGTAACGAACAATATTACTCAGACCAGCCAGAATTACTCACATGGCTTTTCATGATCACACCATTTTCAATTATCACTTCATTTTTATTTTATATTCAGATATACAATCAACACATAGACTGTCTCTTATACACATCTGACGCTGCCGACGATACTCCTTGTG
>CAWUOD010000856.1:0-1659 GCA_963923115.1 uncultured Singulisphaera sp. | reverse complement strand
TCCGGTTCTCTCGGTCAAAGGAAGATTTCGGGTTTTGTGCGAGCCTTTCATTCCTTCAAAGGGAAACTCAAAGGATGAGTCCATCCGTGATTTTGCTTTAAGGCGGTTGGGAAGAGAGGCCACCGATACACTTTTGGATCCATTTGTTGCGGGAATCCATGCCGGGGATCCCTACGAACTCAGCGCCCGGACAGGGTTTCCTCGCTTAACCCGTCTGGAATCGAAATACGGAAGCATCATTCTTGGGCTCCTCATGGGTGGTTTGGGTAGGCCCAGATTGGCAAAAGGAACAAGAAACCCCGCACTATCAAGAATTTGGTCGCTTCGCAAAGGATTGGGGCAATTGACCGACCGGCTTGCGGAAGGAATTCCGGAAGTCCAACGAAATTGCTCCGTTACATCGATTGACAGGCTTCCTAACCGGGCCTGGAAGGTCGAAACCTCCTCGGGGGAGTTTGCGGTGGATGCGCTGGTCCTGGCCTGCTCCCCCAGGGCTTCCTCAAAAATCATGGCCAAAGTTGACCCTCGAGGCTCTGAGCTTTTGGGTCAATTGAAGTCAAACACCCTGGCTGTTGTTGTGTTTGCCTTCAATCGTGAACAGGTTGGTCATCCACTTGATGGATTTGGATACCTCATTCCGTCTGGTGAAAACCGCGATATTTTGGGCGTGCAGTGGTGTTCCTCCATTTATCCGGGCCGGGCTCCCGAAAATCAGGTCCTAATTAGGGTTCTCCTGGGGGGAATGAGGCGACCCGATTTGGCTGTTTTATCCAAGGAAAAATTGCAACAGGTGGCGTTGGAAAATGTGGTCCGGGACTTGAGTATCTCCGGCCAGCCGGTCTGGATGGATTCCCGGGTATGGAATCCGGCGATTCCCCAGTACCAACTTGGCCACGAAGACTTGGTGAAGGAAATTGGGATGATAGAATCCCGATGGGGAAGCCTGTTCCTTACGGGAAATGGACTGGGCGGTGTTTCTCTCAACGATTGTGTGCGCCAAGCCGAAGATTGCGCCCGGCGTGTGCAAGAGCTGCCTTCCCTGATTTCCTGAGTGACCAACAATTATCCCTTCTCCGAGGTGGCCATGTCCGAAGTTCTAAGCTTGATTCTGGGTGGCGGTCGCGGTACCAGGCTTTTCCCCCTTACGGCCATGCGAAGCAAACCGGCGGTCCCTGTGGCCGGCAAATACCGGTTGATTGACATTCCGATCAGCAACTGTATCAACAGCGGATTGAATCGTGTTTATATTTTGACACAGTTTTTGTCCGTGAGCCTTCATAGGCACATAAGCAACACATATAAATTTGATCCATTTAGTCGTGGATTTGTGGAGGTGCTTGCCGCCCAGCAAACCATGGAAAAATCCGACTGGTATCAGGGGACGGCCGACGCGGTAAGACAACAATTGCGCTATGTCCTTGAGGATTCCAATCGTGAAATCCTGATTTTGTCCGGTGATCAGCTATACCGAATGGATTTCCGGAAATTGATTGAAACCCACAGAAAATCCAACGCGGATGTCTCCATCGCCGTTATTCCTGTTCCCAGGGATCAGGTGGAGGGCTTTGGAGTCGTCAGGATCAATCCTGATGGAAAAGTGACAAGTTTTGTAGAAAAACCCAAAAAGCCCGAGGACATCGCCGCTTTTGAAATTCCGGC
>CAWUOD010000855.1:0-1660 GCA_963923115.1 uncultured Singulisphaera sp. | reverse complement strand
GACGAGGACAAAAGGGGATGGGGATTATCCTTCCCCTTTTTTTGTCTGAATTGTTCGACTTGAATTCGGGCAAGGTGCCTCTGCCGGGATGCCCCCATTTTCAGTGGGGGCCAACATCGCCTAGATGAGTCCCGCCAGGTTTTTTGAAGATTGGGATTCGACTTCCGCGTGAAGCGAGCGGCCATGGCTATCCATCGTTACCACGGCGGGGAAGTCCTTGACCCGCAATTCCCAGACAGCCTCGGGGCTTCCAAATTCTTCCTTCATGTGAACGCCATCCACACCTTCAACGCAAAGGGCGTAAATCTGGGCGGCCCCGCCAATCGCATGAAGGTAGACCCCTCCCAGCTCCTTGCAGGCGGCAAGGGTTTTGGCGCCCATTCCGCCTTTGCCAATCACGGCCCGGATGTTGTAGCGCTTCATTACCTCGGCCTGATAGGGCTCCTCCCGGATCGAGGTGGTTGGCCCTGCGGCCACAACCCGGTATTCCCCTGGCTTGCCTACCACGACTGGACCACAGTGATAAAGCACCGAGTCCTGAAGGGTTGGAATATCTCCACCCTGATGGAGGAATTTGTGGACGGCATCACGCCCTGTGCAAACCTTCCCTGAAAGCAGAACAATATCGCCCGCCTTAAGATTCCTCACGGTGGCTTCATCCAAAGGAGTTTCCAGTCGAATGGCCTGGCGGTCTCCCAGGTTCAAGGGAACCCTTTCGTTGGGGGACATGGGCTCGACCGGATTGTCAAATTCTCCGGGGGCCTGATAGAGCCATTTGGCGACGGTTCCATCCGGGTTTAGCTGAAAACCCCGGCGCCGATAAGCCCAGCACATGTAACTCACACTGACGAAAAACGAAGCGGGCAAACGATTGAGTTTGCCAATTTTGCAACAGCCGACGGTAAGTTTGCCCCCGAACCCCATGGGGCCGATCTGGAGCTGATTCGCCTCCTCCAGGATTCTCGCCTCAAGAACTCCCAATTCCGCATCGGGATTGGTGTCATCGACCTCGCGAAGGAGCTGATGTTTTGCAAATTCATAGCCTGTGGCGCGATCCCCCCCAATGCAAACCCCAAGGAAACCGGGCCCGCATCCTTTGCCCTGGGCATTCTGAATCGCATCGAGGACGCAACCTCTAACGCCTTCGAGGTCCCTGTCAAATTTTTTGCCCTGTAGTGTAGCGGGGAGCGAATATTGGGAGCTCATGTTCTCGCATCCGCCCCCTTTCAGGATGAGGCGAATATCGATTTCAGGGCTTTCGTGCTGGTGAAAGTGAAATACCGGGGAACCTGGGCCAAGGTTGTCGCCTGTGTTTTTGCCATCCACCGAATCGACAGAATTCTGGCGGAGGTACCCCAACCGAGTGGCTTCCGCAACGGCCAACTTGCACGCCTCCTCAAGGGCAATCTGGTCATAGCCCACGGGAACGGAAGCGTAAAAGGTGATTGTGCCTGTGTCCTGGCAAATGGGAAGGCTGCGTCTTTTCGCGAGATCGATATTGGTTTCGACCAATGCCAAAGCGAGATCCGCGCGGGACCCTGCTGTTTCCAGGGCATGCTGATAATGCAAAACCTGATTGACATCCTGGGGCAAACAGGTCGATGTTCGCCGGATCAGTTCCAGGAGGGATGCCTTAAGGGTTGAATGGTTCTGGGTCATT
>CAWUOD010000854.1:0-1663 GCA_963923115.1 uncultured Singulisphaera sp. | reverse complement strand
CTCTCTGGTCTCGTGGGCTCGGAGATGTGTATAAGAGACAGCTTGCGGGCTTGAAGGAAAGGATTCCCATGTCGGCCTCCCTTGCAACCCCTTTTGAAACCTCCTCGATTGTGGCAGTCGCAACCTACAACGAAAAAGAAAACCTTCCCGTCCTTTTGTCTCAAATTCGCCAGCATTCGCCAAATTCCCACATTCTGGTGATCGATGATAATTCCCCGGATGGAACGGGCCAGCTTGCCGAGCAGCTTGGGCGAAAAATGGGTCGGGTCGCGGTGATTCACCGAAGTGGGAAGCTGGGGCTTGGGACCGCGATGGTTGCCGCCATGAAATATGCCCTTCAGGAGGGTTTTGGCGTGGTGGTGACCATGGACGCCGATCTGAGTCATGATCCGGCGGTGCTGCCCAGGCTTTTGGCGGGCCTTGCGGAAAAGGATGTGATGATTGGTTCACGGTATATTCCCGGAGGTGGCACAGAAAATTGGCCGCTCCTTCGGAAAGTGCTTAGCAAATCCGTGAACATTCTGGTTCGGACTCTTCATGGGCTCCCCGCAAGGGACAATAGCGGTGGCTACAGGGCCTACCGGACTCCCCTTCTGAACCGGATCGATATCGACAACCTTTTGTCTGTCGGATACTCGTTCCAGGAGGAGATGCTTCTTCGTTGTCACCGTGCCGGTGCGGCAATCGGGGAGACGCCGATTGTGTTCGCGGATCGTCGCGAGGGAGCTTCCAAAGTCAATTTGAAAGAGTGCGCCCGCTCCCTTGGCATGCTTTTGTATCTGGGTGTTCCCAGGTTTTTGGGTGGTCCCAATTTGGCTCCTTTGGCCAATCCCCAAAAAGGTATCGCCCGTGAACTTCGTAAATCCGCCTAAAAATGCTGTCTTTTGGACCCATTCCCTCGAATTTTCCCTGGGAAGGGTGGAGGCTGATGTATCCGAATGGGGGGTGCGTCAGATTCGATTGGTTTCGGGGCCAAACACCCCATCCATCAAGCCGCTTCCCGGGAATTTGGAGCCTCTGGTCAACTGGTTGAATTTGTGGCCTCTTGGTCCTGAACCACAAGGTGTCCCGCTGGTGAGCAGTCCTTCCCCATGGCAGATATCCGTTTGGGAGCGATTGTTGAAAATTCCGCTGGGCGAAACCCGAACCTATGGGGAAATTGCCCGGGAAATGGGCCGTCCCACCGCCGCAAGGGCGGTCGCCCGGGCGTGTGCCTCGAATTCGTGGTGTTTATTGATTCCCTGTCACCGGGTTTTGGGGGCCGGAGGGGCCATCTCGGGATATCGCTGGGGTACCCATTGGAAACCGAAGTTGATCCAACGGGAATGGGAAGTTTCGGGCTTTTGACGCAAACGGCCAGGCGGTTCTGTTTCGAGCTGTTTTCCTGTTCGGAGTCGGTCCCAATTACCGTATGATTGCCTGTGCACCAAGTGATCAACAAACCCACCTTCCTCCAGGGGTTTGCCTTTATGAAAGCATTGTTTTTGTTGCTTTTGGCCACCCCCCTGTTTTTGCCAGGCGTGGCCGGCGCCCAATCCGCCCCAAAACATCCGGATCCCCAAGGCCCGGGGGTCAAAAATTGGGAGGCCGTTTCGAAAGTCTTCGTCGAGCGCTGTTATCCGTGTCATCAGGCGGACAAAAAACGGGGTGGCCTCTCCCTTGA
>CAWUOD010000853.1:0-1669 GCA_963923115.1 uncultured Singulisphaera sp. | reverse complement strand
ATCCTCTCTGGTCTCGTGGGCTCGGAGATGTGTATAAGAGACAGTCCCGGCACAGCCCGTGGCGGATGTTGTCTCCGTCGAGCATGTAAGTGTGGCGGCCCTCGGAGTGAAGTCGTTTTTCCAGCATGTTGGCAACTGTCGATTTTCCGGAACCGGAAAGTCCGGTAAACCAGATGCACCTGGGTTGTTGGTGCTTGAGGGTGGCCCGCTCGGTCTTGCCCACTTCGAGGGCTTGCCAGTGGATGTTGCTGGATCGCCTCAGGGCAAAGTCAATAAGCCCCGCCCCTACGGTGGCACAGGTCAGCTTGTCGATAAGGATGAACCCGCCCAGGGTGCGGTTGGTGGTGTAGGGCTCAAACACAACCGGGTGGGTGGTGTTGAGGGTTGCCACGGCGATTTCATTGAGGTTGAGGACCTTTGCCGCGAGGTGAACGCCTGTGTTCACATCCTCCCGGTGCTTGATCTCCATGACGGTTGCGCTGACCTCTTTGGTGTGCGCCTTGAGCCAATAGGAGCGCCCGGGCACCAGGGGTTCCTCGGAAAGCCAGAGAAGACGGACCTGGAATTGATCCGCGACCTCGGGAGGGTGATCCGCCGCGACAATCAGGTCTCCACGGCTGACATCGACTTCGTCATTGAGGGTCAGGGTGATAGAAGCCCCGGCACCTGCTTCGGGAAGTTGCTCCTCGAAGAAATCGATGGATTTGACCGTGGTGGTCCGGCCGGAGGGGAGAATTCGGACGGGGTCGCCGGGGCGCACCGTTCCCTCGGCAATGCGACCGCAAAAACCACGATAGTTCAGATTTGGCCGGTTAACCCATTGAATCGGGAGACGGAAAGTTTCGCGGGAGGCGGTTTCCCGGACATTTACGGTATCCAGGTGGTCAAAAAGTGTGGGACCATCGTACCATGGGGTTTTGTCACTTCTTTTAAGGACATTATCCCCGAAAATGGCCGCAAGCGGAATCGCCTGGAGTGTTGCAAGACCGGAGTCCCTGGCGAACTCCCGGTATTCGGATTCGATGCGGCGAAATACCGTCTCATCGAAGTCGACCAGGTCCATTTTGTTCACCGCCAGGACGATGTGGCGGATGCCCATCATGGTCACAATGCGATGATGGCGCCGCGTTTGGGGGAGGATACCCTTGCGGGAATCGATAAGCAGGATCGCCAACTGGGCCGTGGAGGCGCCTGTGGCCATGTTGCGGGTGTATTGTTCGTGGCCTGGAGTGTCGGCGACAATATAGCGACGCCGGTCGGTGGAGAAAAATCGATAGGCGACATCTATGGTGATGCCCTGTTCGCGCTCTGCTTCGAGACCATCGACCAGAAGGGCGAAATCGATTTTTTCCCCTTGGGTCCCATAGCGCCTGGAATCGCTTTCCAGGGCACGAAGTTGGTCATCAAAGATGCATTTTGATTCATACAAAAGCCGACCGATCAGGCTGCTTTTGCCATCGTCAACGCTTCCGCAGGTGATGAACCGAAGCGTCTCTTTCTTTCTTTGTTCCTCCAGGTACTCCGCGATGTTCCTGGCATGCAACTCGGCCATCAGAAGTACCCTTCCTGCTTCTTCTTCTCCATCGAACCGGGCTGATCGCTGTCGATCAGTCGGCCCTCCCGTTCGGAACTGACCGTGTTGAAGGTCTCGGCGATGATCTCCTCCATG
>CAWUOD010000852.1:0-1674 GCA_963923115.1 uncultured Singulisphaera sp. | reverse complement strand
TCCAACATCAGGGCCTATTGCGGACAGGCAAAAGCATATATCGCGCTTGGGGATCATGCCCGCGCCCAGGCATGTTGGGATGCGGCCCTGAAAATCGATCCCCAATCCTTGTTGGTGCTTGGCGACCGGGCCCAGGAGATGCTCAACCAGGGCAAAAACGAGGAAGCCCTGACCGACATCAGAAAGGCAATCGCACACGCGCCAAATCATCGAGCCGACCTGAGGCTCAATGAGGCCTACGCACTCCACAAAATGGGGCGTGATGGGGATGCGGTGGAGCGGCTTTTCGTGGCTGTCGCCGATTTTCCCGAATCAAATCCTTTGCGGATTCTTCTTGGTGAAATATTGCTTCGGCAGGGGCGTTTTGGCGAGGCCATCGAAGTTGTACGGCCTATTTTGGCCGGGGCGCCTGATTCGCCGCTTGCCCTGCATATTTTGGGGACGGGTTTGTGCAACCAGGGCGATTTCGCCGGTGGGGTCACGCACCTCGACAGGGCCCTTGAGCTCGAGCCAACCCTTGCAAAAAGCCGATTTCAACGGGGACTCGCGCGGGTGCAGCTTGGCGATGCCAGTGGTGGGGCTTCGGATTTCAGGTTTTTGGTCGATTTGGATCCGGCGGATGCCGCCTGTCGGTGCAACCTGGGCAACGCGCTGGCGGATCAGGGGCTTTTTGATGAGGCGCAAATCGAATTGGAGGCGGGTATCGCCGCGAATCCTGGTGATCCGCATCTTTTGATGGGGCTTGCCAGGCTGAAAACCGCGCGAGGCGACCGCGCGGGCGCCCTTGCGATTCATGAGACCATTTTGAAAGACAATCCGGAATTCGCATCCGCCCGCGTAGCCCGAGGACAATCCAGATTCGAAAATGGGGATAAAACCGGGGCGATGGACGATATCGGGGAGGCGTTAAAGCTGGACCCAGAGAATCCGGGATTTTTGGCGGTCCGCGGGTCCATTCGGGCTTCCTTGGGCGATATGCCCGGGGCCCTGGAGGATATGCGCAAAGCCCACCAGATCGCCCCCCAAAGAGCGGAGTTTCACCACAATCTCGCGATGGCTCACCAATCCGCGGGCCAATTTGAATTGGCGGCGGACCTTTGGGTGCGATATTTGGAAAGGTTTGGGGAAAACCTCGGTGCCCGTCTTTCGCGAGTCGCCAACCTCACCCTTCTCGAGCGATTCGTCGAGGCCCGTGAGGAGGTTTCCGTCGCCGTGGATCGCCATCCCGATAGCGCGGAGGCCCTGCTTGTCAGGGTCGATTTGGATGTTTCACAGTCCCAATATGCCTTGGCGCTAATGGACCTGGATCGGGTCATTTTGAAGAACCCGAAAAACATATCCGCTCTTTTGAAAAGGGCGCAGGTTCTCAACCGGCTTGGCCTTTTTTCCGACGCTATCGAGGATGGTTTTCGGTCCCTTGAGATCGAACCCCAATCCCCCAGAATCCTCAACAATCTGGCTTGGTCCCTGGCAATTTGCCCCAAATTGGAACTGCGAGATCCCTCATTGGCCAGGGATCTCGCGCAACAAGCCGTCGATTTGACCGAAGGGAAGGATTTCGGAATCGTGGACACCCTTGCCGTGGCCGTGGCAAGCTCGGGTGATTTTCCCGAGGCTACCCGTATCGCGACCGAGGCAAAGAAAACGGCCCCGGAAGGAATCCGGGGCTTGTTC
>CAWUOD010000851.1:0-1675 GCA_963923115.1 uncultured Singulisphaera sp. | reverse complement strand
TGTTCCAGCCCATCCATATTCTTTTTTTTCGGCTTATTTTTCCTGTTCCCGGGTCCTCATCCTCATTTTCCTGGGTGTTGTCCCCTTCATCATCATCACGGGGAGGGGGACCTTTTTTTGGAAGGGCCTTTAATGTGGCAGTGGAGGGGGGCGAAGGTCTTGTCGGCGAGGATTTGGAGCCCGAAGGAGGTGGGTTTCCCTGGCGGGGCCCTGATCCGGAAATGGGCTTAGGCGGAGAGGGAGGTGCGGTTTTAGGGGTATTTGCTAAAGACGGAGCGGGAGGGGCCACAGTTGGCGCTTGGGTTTGCAACTGTTGCTTGCAGCCCGGACATTGGACGATTTTGCCCAAATCCTCATCCCGGATCATCATTTTGGATTTACAGTGAGGACAAGCAAGTTGAGGCACCGGATGGATTCCATGGGAAAGGTAAAGTTAACCGGCAGCGTATCCTTCTTTTGATGGCAATCCGGGCAAACTTGGCAATAGGCCTGTTCAAGTTAACCCACCTTTTTAATCCAAACAGTTCAGGAAAACCCAAGAATGAAACCCAAATCCAGGCCAGGCCAACGCGTTCAACTTCACCGTGCTTTCTCCAAATTGGGGATCGGTTCACGAGGAATGGCGTGGAAACTGATTGTTGAGGGGCTTGTTCGGGTAAATGACCGTGTGGTTCGGGATCCTCTTGCCTGGGTGGATATTTCAATCGACAAAATTACTTGTGGAGGTGTCATCCAAGGTCAGGCTCCAGCGGTTGGGGAGGGTCTATTTGGGGCTTCTGTCCTGGGTGCGGGGGCTTCCCAATCCGGCACGGTTCCCAAGCCTTTTGAAAAACCGGCCACCCGGGTCTGGATGGTACACAAGCCCAAGGGATTGGTGACAACACGGAGTGACGAAAGGGGCCGTCCCACGGTCTATTCGCTCTTTCCGGATGCGGATTCGTGGAAGTTTCCGGTGGGGAGACTGGATGCGGATTCGGAGGGATTGCTCCTTTTCACCAACGATGGTCCGTTGGCGGATGCATTGACCGATCCGGAACGGGGTGTGGAAAAACGCTACCTCGTAACGGTGGCCGGAACTCCGGAATCTGCCCAGTTGGTTTTGCTGGGCAAGGGAGTGGTCGTGGAAGGCAAACGAACCCGTCCTTCCCAATGGCGACTGGTTTCCTCCGAAGGGCGCAGATCGATGATCGAAGTGGTACTTCATGAGGGGAAGAATCGCCAGATCCGAAAAATGGCGGAAAGCATAGGGCATAAAGTACAACGGCTGGTTCGGGTGGGGATCGGGTTTTTGGAGCTTGGGGATTTGGCTCCGGGGGCCATTCGGGAGTTGGCCCCGGAGGAATGGAAACGGCTGCTGCCTTAGGGGTGGGATTTGGTGATGGAAAAACCATCAGCCCGGAAAAATACCATTTGGCCCCAGTTTTTTTCCAAGCAAAAAAATCAATGATTGAAAAGTGCCTTTGGGAAGGCAAATGCCAACCCCCAAAGGCGTGACAAAGTCCATGCGGCGGCTGGGCCTTTTTCAACAAAGGCAATTAACGGTTTGATTTTTCTTTCCTCCCGTTTGGGAGGCACCTCAAAAGTTTTCCCTCCCCTCACACAGGAGATGCTTTCAAGTCTCCACGCCGATCCGAAAGAACCTGTATACGGTTCTCCCTATTGGAGCAGAGTGGGG
>CAWUOD010000850.1:0-1677 GCA_963923115.1 uncultured Singulisphaera sp. | reverse complement strand
GCTCGAGGGGGAGCTGTTGGACCAATGGACCAACTGGTTTCAGGTCTACCAGGCAAGATTGCTTCGCGATGGGCTTCCCGATGCCGTGCGCCGGGAAAAAATGAACCGGGCCAATCCGAAATATGTCCTTCGCAACTATCTGGCCCAGGAGGCGATCGATCTGGCCGCCCAGGGGGATTTCTCCCGGGTGAGGGAACTGCTCGACCTCCTAAGGCACCCCTACGACGAACAACCGGGCCGGGAAGCGTTTGCCCAAAAACGCCCCGATTGGGCCAGACACCGCGCCGGATGCTCGATGCTCTCGTGCAGTTCGTGATCGGACTTTTTTAATACCCGGAAATATTCGGAACCTTTATTTGACTAAAAGCCACGGGTTCCGTGGTTCTCTCATTGGTTTTCCCTTTCGAGCGATTTCTCATTTCCCAACAGACTCCTTTCCGAATCCGGGGCCGACCTGTTCGAGCACCAGCCCGAACCACCTTATAGGATCGAGCAGCAGCCCGACCTTTTGAGGTGTGGTCGAGCTGGTACTCGCCCCTCCCGGGGTAGCCGAATGGGACTATGAAGGTTTCGGGAGAACCCGTTTCCAAAGGCCCCGACAGGCTTTAGGATGAGAAACACTCCCCCTGGCCCGTTTTCATCCGCCACGGATGGTTTGGCCCGGATGAATTGGCCTGATTGCAATGGATGAAAGCTTTACCGCATAAACCATTTGAACCTCCTCAGGAGAAGGTGTCATGAACGAAGATCTGAAGAGCCTGTTGCCCGATGTCAGCCGCCGTGGATTTGTCGTGTCGAGCCTGGCGGCAGGGTTTGCCCTGGCGGTCCAGCCTGTATCCGCCCAGACCATCACGACCGACACGGTCGGCCTCGAAGCAGGCGAAGTAAAGATCAAGGTCAAGGATGGGGAAATCCCCGCCTATCGCGCCCACCCCGAAAAAGGTGGCCCTTTCCCGGTCATCCTGGTGGTTCAGGAGATCTTTGGTGTCCACGAACACATCAAGGACATCTGCCGCCGCTTCGCCAAGCTCGGCTACCTCGCCATCGCTCCGGAGCTCTATGCCCGTCAGGGGGATGTTTCCAAAATCACCGACTTCTCCAGGATCATTGCCGATGTCGTTTCCAAGGTCCCCGATGCCCAGGTGATGTCGGACCTGGACGCGGCGGTCGCCTGGGCCAAGGAATCGGGCAAAGGGGACACCAGCAAGCTCGGCGTTACCGGCTTCTGTTGGGGCGGACGGATCGTGTGGCTCTACGCCACCCACAACCCGAACCTCAAGGCGGGCGTGGCCTGGTATGGTCGCCTGGTCGGAAAGCCCGACCCGCTCCACCCCACACACCCGACCGAAATCGTCGCCAAATTGAAAGCCCCGGTGCTTGGCCTTTACGGTGGTGCCGATCAGGGGATCCCCAACGACACAGTCGAGGCGATGCAAAAGGCGCTGAAAGACGCCGATAAACCCTCCGAGATTGTCCTCTATCCCGAGACACCCCACGGCTTCTACGCCGACTACCGCCCCAGCTACCGCAAGGACAAAGCGGACCTGGCCTGGAAGCGCTTGCTGGAGTGGTTCAGGAAAAACGGCGTCGCCTAAGAAGGCTCCGTTACCACGATCCTTTGCGGCTAAAAAAACCGCAGGGCACTCCCAAAAGCTGTCTCTTATACACATCTGACGC
>CAWUOD010000849.1:0-1679 GCA_963923115.1 uncultured Singulisphaera sp. | reverse complement strand
CTATCTGCCCATCAAGACCACCACTAAAAAGCTTCTTTGCAGAAAAATGTAATCCGAGGGAATAAACAATTCCACGACTTCCGGCCAGGGTCCCCACACGCTCTTGTGTGGCAACATTATATTTATAAATATTTGAATCACAACTTGCCAAATAAACAGAAGTTGCATCAAATGTTATCGCAATATCGTTTATATCCAAATTATTTTTTTTGAAAGTCTTGTTCGGCTTATCTTTTTTCAGCACAAACTCCATCGTCCCACCATCATTATCCGCGCAGTAAAAAACCGGAACCTCCAATGGATGAAACGCCATGCAGGCCGACCCGCCCAAAACCACCTTTTGCACAAGCTCCATAGTTTCCAGATTGAAGATCAACACCCCATTATTACCGGCGACACCGACAAAAAACTCCTTCCCCAATCCATCCTCCAATCGACCTGGTTTTTCAGGATGAAAAAATCCCGGCCGAATCATCCGCACCAAATCAAAATTTTTGGGAAGCACGGTTTTGTTCAAAATTTCAATTTCAGTCGACGCCCTGGAATATCCAATCCTGTAACCCAAATAACCAAGCATTGGCGTGGCTAACAAACCGCCAATCATCATGTTGCGCCTGGTCAGCTTTAATTCCCTGACAGGTTTTCCAATGTTGGAAATAAACTCCTCGCAGGTCAACCACCGCTCCTTGGGTTCCTTGGCCAAAGCCTTGGCAACCGCCGGGCGTTCCCTCTCGGGCAACATCGACAAATCAGGCTTGCGTCGCAAATGCCCGGCAACCGTCTTGGCTGGTGTGCCCTCGAAAGGCAATACCCCCCCCCGCATCTGACACCATGTCACCGCAAGACAATATTGATCACTTGTTTTCGCGCTCTTCCCATCAAAATACTCCGGAGCGGCATACGCGATGCTCAAAGCGCTGGAATGGGTGGCAAGGCTTCGCTCGCGAATTTTCACAAGGCCAAAATCCGCGACCTTTACAACGCCTTTCACTATTAGAAGATTGCTGGGCTTGATATCCCGATGATCAAACCCAGCCTCCTGGAGAGCGTCTATTCCCCTTGCCGCCTGCTCAAACCATTCCCGTATTTTTTCCTCAGGCAAAACAGAACGGCCGGAACGCCGTTCCTGGTGCCAGTATTTCCACATACAAGTATCCGCCAGTTCCATCACAACAACCAACGCTTTTTCCGTTCGCCAAACCCCAAGAATCGAAATTACATTCGGATGGCTGATTTCTCGAATTGCCTGCAATGCCTTCCATTCGGCCTCGGCCAAACTCTCGCTCCATGAAACGAACTTTATGGCAACCGAATTTCCCTCCCTGTCAAGGGCTCGCCAGACCTCCCCAAAACCACCCCTGCCCAAGGGTTCGTCCAACCGATAACCCGGTACAGGCTCTTCGCCTTTTTGCCAAAATGGACCAAAATGGTCCTTGGAAGCGCTTCGTATCCAACGCAACCCACGAAGTCGATTCATCCGATTGCTGAGTTCAACCAGGTGGGAAAAATCCCTTCCGGCAAGCTCTTCCGCCGTTCGCTCTATCCCCTGGTCAAGGTCGGATTCCCAACGGTCCAAAAAATCATCAATTTGCTCTTCAACTTCCTCCGGAATTTTCCGGGCCGAATCATTTTCCAAGGCCTCCCCCTTGGCTTTACCCGGGATATTGTCAAATCCGGAA
>CAWUOD010000848.1:0-1680 GCA_963923115.1 uncultured Singulisphaera sp. | reverse complement strand
GAGAATTCCTTCAGGTCGCTTTTGCAATCACCAATTAGGCTCGCATGATGCCGTTCCAACCAAAATTCGGTTGGGACGGTTTTTCAGGGACAATTATTATTCATCGCATAAATCTGCAAACAATCCCAAATTCGTTGATTGACGGGGCGCCAGGTAACCAAATAATCCGTTGTTTTAGGAAACCATATATCCCCAAAAGAAACAAGAAGAGGTGTTTGTGAAACGGGACTTAACTTTCGTCTTGGGGGCGAAAGGAAAAACCATAGAAAGACCCTCCGGGAAGTTTTTGACTTCTTGTTTTTTCTTAATACTTGTCCGCAAATTCCCGTCCGAACCCTGGTGTCTAAAACACGACAAGGAGTGAATCAGGCCATGGCATCAAAACCCGATTCCAGCAAAAAAAAGAAATCCAAAGCGCCCTCAAAAACCACCAAGAATATTCCTGGCAAAGGATCCCCGTTTACCCTTTCTGAAATTCTGTCAGAGCTTAAAGGGTTGCGCAATGAAACAATGTATGCGCACAATCTAAAATATGGCGCCGGGGAAAACCAGTTCGGGGTCAAGTTGGGCGATATCAGAGTTCTTGCAAAAAAAATCAAAACCAATCATGACCTTGCCCTGTCTCTCTGGGAGACAGGCAATGTCGATTCCCAATTTTTGGCGATCCTTTTGATCGAGCCTAAAAAGCTATCCGCATCAGAACTTGAGGCGATGGTACTTTCGGGAACCTTTGTCCATGTGGCCGATTGGTTGCATTCCTATGTGATCAAAGTCCATGGTGAAAAAGAAGCACTTCGTCAAAAATGGATGACATCCAAAGATAGTATGGCTGCCAGGGCAGGGTGGAGACTGACGGCCGGGCGGGTTGCGAAAGATCCGGAGGGCCTGGATTTAAACAAGCTGTTGGACCGGATTGAATCTGAAATGGGTGGTGCTGTTTCCGAGGTCCAATGGACCATGAATGCCTGTTTGGCCGAAATTGGGATTCATTTCCCCAAGCACCGCAAGCGAGCGATTGCCATTGGGGAAAAGCTGGGGGTTTTTCGGGACTATCCCTGTTCCAAAGGTTGCACCTCGCCTTTTGCTCCGATCTGGATCAATGAAATGGTGAGGCGGCAGGGCTAATTCCTTTCAATTACCCATTATTGCGAACCAGCAGAGGCGAGGCACACCAGGCTTTGGACGGTTTCCCGTATTGCTGAATTTCCTGCCTGCCAATGAATCGGTGTCAAAATTAGCCTCTAGGCCTTTGGTAATGGGTCGGTAAATGCAAATCACCATGTTCCAACAGTTATCAATGGCCAGGTAGCAAACCCTAAGGCCATGTCTCCCATGAACCGGTCCACACCTCAAATAGCCCAATATTTGGAAATGGTTAGCTGTGGAGATAGCGAGATTGCTTTCCACGGCCTGATAGAGCTGGGGCGTGAAATCCTTCCCGGGTTGATTGAGGCGTTTCGGGCTGAAAGGGATCCAGTTATCCGGGCGTTTCTGGTTGGGATCATTTGGAAGAACCGGGAGCAGTCCGCGATAGGGTTTCTTGGTGAGGCCCTTTTGGATCCTGAACCTCCGGTTTGGCGCGAGGCATTGGACGGTTTGGTCACTCTGGCAGCTCCCCAAGCGCCGGAAATAATGCGCGCGGCAAGAACATGGGGATCCCAATCCGGATCCGATGATTTT
>CAWUOD010000847.1:0-1683 GCA_963923115.1 uncultured Singulisphaera sp. | reverse complement strand
ACACAAGGAGTATCGTCGGCAGCGTCAGATGTGTATAAGAGACAGCCCCAGTATGATCGGGATACAGGCCCTTTGGACGGCTCATGGCGATTTCTCCCCGAAATGGTCGAATAGGGCAAAATAGCCTGTTCCCAATTTTCCTGACTACCCCAGCTTTTGGTGTGCTATGTGGATTTTTATGGGTCTTCTTGCAATGGGTGCTATCACTCCCCCCATCACCATTGAACTAAAGGGCCCGGATCTCCTCATTGAGCTTCCTCCGGGAGGTTCAGGCACCAAACTCTTTGAAATCCTTCCCCACGAAGCCCCGCTGACTGCTCCCGGAAAGCCTGTGGAAGGGTTCAAACGGGTCGGTAATACCCTTGGGATTTCGGCGGCCAATCGCGAGTCTAACGGGTTTTATCTGGTGGACCCAACCGGCAAACGCTTGGGCCCGGCCCAATTTGTCACCCGATGGGACAAGTCGGCCGATCCGGAAAAAGGGCTCCCAAAAAACCTCGGCATCAAGGGACTCCAGGTCCAGATGCTCGAGGATGCCCTTGCCCTGGGGATCCACCACGCCGCGCTCAATGTCAATCTGGCCCAGCTCATTCGCGTCCCGGCCCAGCCCGGGGACGAGACACTCGCCCTGGGGGACAAAACCATTGGCTTCCGGAACGAAGTGCTCCAGGGTATGCCCATCAAGACCTACACAGACAAGGGCATTCGGGTATATCTGATTCTTCTGGCCTATCGAAGCGGCAATAGGGATATCGATAGTCTTCTTTTGCACCCTGAAATGTTGTCCAATGCACCCAATCACCTTGGTGCCTTCAACACGGCCACCCCTGAGGGGGTTCGCGTGTTTGATTGGGTGATTTCCTGCATGGCCAAGCGGATGGCGGATCCCCAGGGGAAACAGGGGCGGGTGGCAGGATGGATCGTGGGCAATGAAATCAACGCCCACCATGAATGGTACAACCGGGGCCCCGCCAGTCCGGAGGAGGTTGTTGGCGATTACCATCGGGCCCTGCGCCTGGCCCATGGCGCGCTCATGCGAAGCGGCGCTCCGGGACGGATCTATGTTAGCCTGGAACATCACTGGACCATGAAGCCCGGCCCCGATCCCAAACAGTCTCTCCCGGGAAAAGAGTTCCTCACTCGTCTCCTTGAACTCTCAAAAGCGCATGGCGATTTCGGTTGGAACCTGGCTCACCACCCCTATCCGGAAAATCTATTCGAGCCGAGAACCTGGCTCGACAAACAGGCCTTGCCCAATCCCGATTCTCCGAAAATGACCTTCAAAAATCTGGACCAACTCTCCACCTGGATGGACAGGCCCGAAACCCAATTTCAGGGAGCCCCCCGAAGGCTCATCCTTTCGGAGCAGGGTTTTCACAGCCCGACCGGACCCGAGGGGCAAAAACGACAAGCAGCCGGTTATGTCTATGCGTTTGAAAAGATCCAGAAGAATCCGAAAATCGAGGCCTTCATCCTGCACCGCCATGTCGACCATGCCATCGAAGGTGGACTCAATCTGGGTCTATGGACCAATAAACCGGGGCAAATCTGTACCCCCGACCAAAAAAAACTCCTGTGGCAAGTGTTCCACGACGCGGGCACTCCAGCGCAGGAGACAACCTTTGGTCCCTACCGGGAGATGTTCACCAAACCGAAAAAATAGGAGAACAAAAGGGGACATTG
>CAWUOD010000846.1:0-1687 GCA_963923115.1 uncultured Singulisphaera sp. | reverse complement strand
TCGGAGATGTGTATAAGAGGCAGCGGCGATCTTTCCCGTCAATCAAATAAAAACGGGTCATTGTTTACCCATGGAATCATCCGGCAGCAAAGGGGGATTATCTTGGGATGCAAGTCATCAAAGATTTATTTCATTGAATCTGATTCGGTATTAAAGTAATTGTTCTTCACAATAATCAGCTTTTGATTAAACAGGAAAATTTTATGGGTTGGTCAAATAGTCTGTTCATTATCATCTTTGGGCTTGGGTTCATTATTGAATTTTGCAAGGATTTTTTCGAAAGCTGGAAACTTTATCGGACAACAAAAAAGGGTTTATTCAAGGCGGCGCTATATTTGGCTGGGATATTATTTTGGATTTATGTGATTGCAAATGGTGGAAAGAATCTGTTATTTGAAGATAAATTCGAAGAGACAGATTTTGTTTACTTGATTTGTCTAGGTATTGTTGCTTTATTTGTAATCGTTCTTTTTGTGTTATCTAAATTACAGTCTATACCTGAAAAAACTGCACCCAAACAGCTACAGGACCAAAACTCTGATTTGCAAAAAGATCAAAAACCGGAATAGGGAGGCGATTGGTCAATCCACCGCGGTGCCGGGATGGCAAGTCGGCCAAGGCAGGGAGAGGATCGCAACCATGCAGAAGAACGACAATCGCCGCTCGCAAGCCATCCGCAACCTCAAGCAACTGCTTATTTCCCTGGAGAACGCCTCCAGGGCGGTGAAGCAGATCGACTCCCACAAGTCTTGGGAGACCCTGGGCTTTGCCGACAGGGAGCAGTTCCTCCGTTTGGAGGGAATCATGAACCGTTTCGACGGGCTGAAGCAGGCCCTGTGAGCACCTGACGCCCGCCCCGGAAACCCGGGGCGGGCGCGGGATATCGCGCGAAGGCGGGAGGTGTCATAAACTTGACGGGGTTAAGGTGGGCCGGGTGCCTTGGTTCCACCTTGTTTCCCAATGAGATGCATCCCGGAGCCTGTCGCCATGACCCGCCGCTTGATGTTGATCTTGGCCGCGATTCTTTCGATCGCGCCGGCCTTGGCCCAGGGCGAGGGCTTCCGCCCCCTGTTCGATGGAAAAACGCTGACAGGTTTCACGATCCGCTCCGGAACGGCCACTTACAAGGTGGAGGATGGCGCCATTGTGGGCACCACGGCCGAGGGCAGCGGCAACACCTTCCTCACCACGGACAAGGAGTATGGCGACTTCGAACTGACCTTCGAGGTGAAGGTGGACAACGCCCTCAACAGCGGCGTGCAGATTCGCAGCCATGTGGCCCCCGAGAACGGGTTTCAGCCCAAGCTCGGCGGCAAGCTGCCCAAGGACCGGCTCTATGGCCCCCAGGTGGAGATCTCCACCGATGGCATGGCCGGCAGGATTTACGATGAGGCGCGCCGCGGCCGCTGGCTCGACACGAAGGAACCGACGGCGGAAACCAAGGGCGCTTTCAAGAAGGGTGAATGGAACCAATACCGGGTCTTGGCCCAAGGCGATCGTATCCAAACCTGGGTGAACGGCATTCCGATCGCCGATGTCCGCGATGGCGAGGACACCAAGGGCCACATCGGCTTGCAGGTGCACGGCATCGCGCGCGGGACCGGACCATTTCAGGTGCGCTGGAAGAACCTCATGATCCGCGAACCGGGCCGCTGAGGCGCCGGTTGCGCGAGTTGGCGAAATCGCC
>CAWUOD010000845.1:0-1688 GCA_963923115.1 uncultured Singulisphaera sp. | reverse complement strand
TTGAAGCCCCCAACCCGACTCCGATCGACTTCAATCGGCAAATTCGCCCGATCCTGGTCGAGCACTGTCTTGCATGTCATGGTCCGGATGAAAAGGCGCGAAAAGGGGGTTTGCGACTGGATGGTACTAACCTGACAAAAATCGAGACGGATACGGGAAAACTGATTGTTCCTGGCAAGCCCGGGGAGAGCGACCTTGTGATCAGGGTTTCCCATCCGGACAAATCCAGGCTTATGCCACCACCAAAATTCGCCAAGCCACTGACGGAGGCCCAGGCGACACTTTTGAGTAACTGGATCCGACAAGGAGCCAAAACTTCGGCGCACTGGGCCTTTGTCCCCCCGGTCAAACCCCCGGTTCCCGCCATAAAAAATCGGTCCTGGGCAAAAAACCCCATCGACTCCTTCATCCTGGCCCGTTTGGAGGCGGAGGGGCTCAAACCGGAACCGGAGGCATGCAAGGAACGCCTATTGCGCCGGGCAACCCTCGACCTCACGGGACTTCCGCCCACCCCCGCGGAAATCGCCGCCTTCCTTAAAGATTCCGCGCCGGATGCCTATGAACGAGTGGTCGACCGCCTGCTTGCCTCGCCCCGCCATGGCGAAAGGATGGCTTTGGAATGGCTTGATATGTCCCGTTTTGCCGACAGCAACGGCTTCCAGGTCGATTCCAGCCGTTCGATGTGGCCCTGGCGCGATTGGGTAATCAACGCCTTTAACAACAACATCCCATTCGACCGCTTCACCGTGGAGCAACTCGCGGGCGATATGCTGCCAAACGCCCGGCCCGATCAGGTGATCGCGACAGGGTTCCAACGCAATCACCGGCTTAATGGCGAAGGGGGTCTCATCGCCGAGGAGTGGCGCATTGAGACGGTTATCGACCGGGTGGAGACGATGAGCCAGGCCTGGCTGGGGCTAACGGCGGGGTGTGCGAGGTGCCATGACCACAAATACGATCCGTTTAGTCAAAAAGAATTTTACCAGCTTTTCGCTCTTTTCAACAATGTGCCCGAATCGGGAACATTGGAATCAAATCGCTCCGGCGGAAACACAAACCCGGCGGTGGAAGTGTCCACACCGGAACTCGCGGAAAAAATCAAAGCCGCCACCACCGCCCTGGAAAACGCGAAAGCCAAAGTCCGCGCCGAGGATGGCCGTGTGCCGGATTTGGTCGAAACATGGGCCAAGGATCTGGCCGGTCGCCTGGGGCAAACGGTTTGGCAATCCTTCCAGCCTTCCACCGTGATCGGAAAGAACGGGACCACCTATGCCAAACAACCCGATGGATCATTCCTCGCGGGAGGCAACAACCCTGACAATGAAATCACAATCACAAAAGCCCCGATATCAGGGAACCTATCCGCCTTGAGACTGGTCTGTCTGCCGGATGATTCGCTTCCCGTCAAAAGCGTAGGCAGATTCTCCAACGGGAACTTTGTCCTGACACGGGTGGAGGCGGACCTTTTCAAACCCGGTGAGACCAAACCAACAAAACTGACATTCAACAAGGCCATGGCCGATTACTCCCAACCAGGCTGGCCAATCGAAGCCACGGTGGGGACAAACCCGGCGACGGGCTGGGCCGTGGACGGGCCAACCCGCCGACAACCCCTGGAGGCCATCTTCCATTTGGCTGAGCCCGTTAACGCCCCTTCGGGAAGTACCCTGGAAATCCGTTTGGTTCAG
>CAWUOD010000844.1:0-1690 GCA_963923115.1 uncultured Singulisphaera sp. | reverse complement strand
GACCCAGTGCCAAATGCTCACCCGGAGGTCCCGCAAGGGCCGCGGCAAATTTCCAGGCAGACTCCGCCCTCGGCGATCCATTTCGGACACCGACCAAAATCCCCCCCGATCCAAGCATCGGGCGATAATTGGGCCGATTTCCCTTCACCAGTTTTCCGCTGGAATCGGCATAGACCAGTGAGCCCGGAATTTGGCCAATGCCGATTTTTCCAACAAGCCCGGGATGATTTGCGGCTCGCGCCAACACCGAAAGGGGAAGAATTCCCAAAGCAGTTTCCCCGGAAAGGAATTGCTCGACGGGATCCCTATCGGGTTTGGAGGCCAAAGGAGCCAATGCGGCCCAAATTCTCGCCGCTTCTGCGGTGGCTTGGGTGCCTGGTTGGAAAGCGCCTGTTTTTAGATCATAAAGATATCCAAACATAACGCTGTCGGCCAATCCATCGGTTTTCTCATCGAGGGAGATTCCCCGGGAAGCGATGGAGGCGTGAATCATCAAAAATAACCGTTCGCGGTCCTTGTCTGAATGGCCCAAAGGGGAAAAACCCGCTTTGATGGCGGGGGAAATTTTGGCAAGGGCTTCCGCCACCTTGACAAAATGGCTCCAGCTGGCGGGAGCCCCTTCAGGAATTTCCGGGTTTTTTGTTTTCAGCTCCCCAAGGAGATCCTTGCGATAAACAAGAACAAATCCTTCGCCTGTTAGAGGCAAAGCAAGCGGGACCTGTTTCCAACTGATTACCCGGTCGCGAATCCAGGGAATCAGATCCTCATAACGAAGCGGGTTTCGTGGACGAGTCCATTCTTCGGGAACTGGGGAAAGAGTATTATTGCTTTTGTCTGCTATTTGCTCAATTATTTGATCCGTGGATAGCCAAATCAGGTCAGCCTGGCTTCGGTCCGCCCATTCCAACGCAAAGCCGGATCGCTTTGCCTGAATTTCCATCCAGTTTCCCAATTCCCCATGGAGTTGGCGGGGAAGTGGTGCGGCAAGGAGCTTTGGAAGGGACGATTCTTCCTGATTTTGAGCCTTTTGGATGGGGGTTTCCTCAACCCGACCACATCCTGCAATCAGGATCAAAAAAGGAACCCACAAAACTTTCATTGATTTTTTGGAATTCACCGTTGGCCCCTGATTTTTATTTGCACCCACCCTGTGGACTCCTATATTAGGATTATGGGTGGGCCGCCCTTCTTCTTCACCCTTCGCTCTTTGGTTTGTTTCTAACCAATACATTGCGTCGTACAAAAACGCCCGGAGCATGCCAATGCGGCTGTTTCTTGTGGTTCAAAATGAGGGAAAACAGAAAGGGATGAAGATCCCCGCCTCTGTGCTTCCGTTTTTTATTGGCCGGGATCCCGAGTGCCATCTCCGTCCGGCAAGCCCAATCATCTCGAAAAAGCATTGTGGTTTTTTTCTGGAAGACGCCCAGTTTTTTCTTGAGGACTTCGGAAGCACCAACGGCACAATTCTCCGTGGGGAAAGACTTTCCGGGAAATCGATGATCGCGTCAGGCGATCGTGTCATCGTGGGGCCCCTGGAATTTGATGTCCTGATAGAATCAAAAGTCGAAGCGCCGACCCAGTCCGCCGCGCCTGTTGTTTCGGCGCCCATTGCGCCAAAACCAGCGGCGGTCGCCCCCAAGCCCGTAGCCCCGGCGGCAACTCCAGCAGCTTCCCCGGCCAAACCGGCTGC
>CAWUOD010000843.1:0-1694 GCA_963923115.1 uncultured Singulisphaera sp. | reverse complement strand
GAGGGAAGCTAATCGACCCGGCTTGAATCATCCAAGTTAAACCTGCGGGGCTTTTCCCCTACAGCAATTGCCTGCAAGTTGGGTTGCTCCAACTTTGATTAGGCGGGCTTGGTGACTTGGGTCAGGAATGGAGAAAGGTATTTTTCTATAACAGGAAGAATGATTCCCTGCACTTGGGAATTGATTGCTACCGTTAGTCTGCCTTCAGCGAAATTTTCCAAATCGGAGCTCAATTGCGCGTCCGGTTTCAAAGGTGAATCCAGTCCATTAATACCTTCCACTCTACCGGCAAAACCAATCAGAGTGTTTGCAAGAGTGCCATTTTCAAGCGATTTAATGTCATTGGCGGCCCCCAAAATTTGTTCCCTTGCCTTGGCAGCGGTCCAAATTCTGGAGGGGAATTCGGGATCCAAGGCTCCCGCAAGTGTATCCAGCATTTGCATACGCTGGTTCATCAACGAATAATTTGAAGTATACACAGGCTTGATGGCTTCCAAGCCCTCAATATTGCCGATGGCGCGCAAATAGGCAAACGCGCGATTGGCAGCCTTCAGGTATCTTTGATCTTTTGTAACCTCCTTGTCAACAAGCCGGGACATCGTTGTTGCATATTCTCCAATAAGTTGCGGATCAATGGGTGATGGTTTTCCAAAAACAAATATTTCCTGGAACTCCCCGCTTATAATTTGTGATCTGAAATAAGTTTGAAAATCATCCTTGAGGTTATCACCGTCCAGCAGATCCGGATAGGGGATTTCCGAGTCGATGAGGGACTCCCCGTTGGGTCCAAACGCGTGCAATCCAATTACTTTTTGCATGTGCGTAAATCGGCCGTCATCCAAAATGGCACGAAAATTAATACTGATTCGGCCTCCGGATAAAGCCATCAATTCGGTTTTCATTTCCTCCTGTTCGGCTGGATTATTTACTGCGGCCAAAAGCCTCTCGGGGGTCCATACACCGTTTGTGCTTGTTCCATCCGGTTTTTTGTAATTAATCCGAAGTCGCCAAAATTCAAAATTTGGCTTTGTGTTTTGTGACTGGCCAACAGCCCAATTAAGAATGGCGTCCACCGCGTATCCTGCGGCGGTGTGTGCATCCGGGGCATTAATGTCCCATTCTTCCGAGCAATCATAATCCCCAGGATAAGGATAAAAACTGCTCCAATTCGAACTTCCAGCCAAAGATTGGTTACTGGTGATAAATTTTTGATTTGGGTAAATTCCCAAACTGAGACCTTTGAATTGGCCATTTATTGGAGATAGATTTAATGCATTCCATGCCACAAGCGGACTACAATATCCGTTGACAACTCCATTTTCGCCACCGGGAACAGGAACACTTAAAAGGTGATCGGCTCGGTTCGCTTCTCTGGCTGTGGGATTTTCCGCCAATGCCACATGGGTCAAAGCCTGGTACCTGCTATCGTCCATTTTACCCAAAACCCGGTCTATCTTTGCGATTTGGGCGCTGTTACTTGCCTTGATAGCAGCGTTTCGCTGGATGATCAAACTTTGGAATTCGCCGCTGGAATTCTGCAACGATTGGCGAGCCGCATCAAGTGATATGCCTACAAAATCCTGCCACCAAAAATCCTTGGATAACTTCCCGGCAAATTCGGGAGTAGCCAACCTTGTTTTCCCTTCATTTGATCCGGCAATCTTCGAGACAATATTCTTTAAATCAACACCGGC
>CAWUOD010000842.1:0-1696 GCA_963923115.1 uncultured Singulisphaera sp. | reverse complement strand
ACAAGGAGTATCGTCGGCAGCGTCAGATGTGTATAAGAGACAGATATAGGACTTGTGGGTTGGTTTCTTCGTCTCTCTGCGATAGTCCTTGTCGTTTATTGTGGACTCCTTGGGTTGACCTACTGGAGTTATTTGCAACTTCCCACAGGATTCATCCCATCGCAGGACAAAGGATACCTGATCGCCTCTGTTCAATTACCCGATGCGGCGGCATCCTCGCGAACCGATGCGGTTATCGCAAAAATGGAAAAGCTGGCCTTGGGTACTCCCGGTATCCGTTATACCAACAGTGTTTCCGGAAACTCCTTTGTTTTGAGCGCCTATGGCTCCAATTTTGGTTCGATGTTCATTATCCTTGATCCATTCCATGATCGGGTCGGACCGGGGCTTTCCGGGGATGAAATCGCCGCCACGCTTCGAAGGAAATTCATTGCCGAGATCCCCGAGGCCATGTGCATGGTCTTTGGTCCCCCCGCCGTTTCCGGCCTGGGGCGGGCTGGAGGTTTCAAGTTGATGGTCAAGGACCGGGGTGATGTTGGTCCGCGGATATTGCAGGGACAAACCGAAAATCTGGTTGAAAAAGGGAATCAGCAACCGGGCCTCACCGGGCTTTCGACGGCGTTTCGCGCCAACGCCCCGCAACTTTTTATCGATGTCAATCGTGAAGAGTGTTTGAAGCATGGTTTGCCGCTTGGCGATGTATTTTCGACGCTTCAGGTTTATTTGGGATCCCGTTATGTTAACGATTTCAACAGGTTCGGACGAACATGGCAGGTTGTTGTCCAGGCTGACGCCCGGTTTCGAAACGAGATTGAGGATGTCAAGCGGCTGAAAGTCAGAAATCACGAGGGCCAAATGGTACCTCTTGGCGCCATTGCCACCATTCGCGAAGAAAATGGTGTCCAATCGCTTACACGCTACAACATGTACCCTGCGGCAGCTATTACCGGCAACCTGAAACCGGGCATAAGCACAGGCGATGGCATGGCGATCATGGAAAAACTTGCCGATAGGGAACTACTTCCCGGGGTAATGTCTTTCGACTGGACGGAAATCAACTATTTGCAACAAATTTCCGGAAGCACAGGGCTTTGGGTGCTGGCGCTTTCGGTGGTGTTTGTGTTCCTTGTTCTTGCCGCCCTTTATGAAAGCTGGACCTTGCCGATGGCGGTCCTTTTGGTTGTGCCCATGTGTGTGCTTAGTTCGGTGGCGGGTGTGGCATACGCGAAAATGGACATTAATATTTTTACACAGGTTGGTTTCATTGTGCTGGTTGGGCTGGCCAGCAAAAATGCCATCCTGATCGTGGAATTTGCCAAAGGAAAACGGGAATCGGGGATTCCCCGATTTGATGCGACCATTTCCGCTTGTCGGCTTCGTCTTCGGCCAATTCTTATGACCTCACTTGCCTTTATCCTTGGGGTGGTTCCCTTGGTGATCGCCGAGGGAGCGGGCAAAGAAATGCGTCGGGTACTGGGCACCGCTGTTTTCAGCGGCATGGTTGGTGTGACCCTGTTTGGTATTTTTCTGACACCGGTTTTCTTTATGGTGATCGACAGGATGGGAATCGCCGTGGATGTGGCTCTTTCAGGACCTTTAAATCGACTCAAAGCCTGGATGTTTGGCAATCCGCCCGCCGCCTGGGTCAAGGGGCGCGTTGGTGCCCTCACCACCATGGTGAGCCGAACCTATCTCA
>CAWUOD010000841.1:0-1699 GCA_963923115.1 uncultured Singulisphaera sp. | reverse complement strand
AGTATCGTCGGCAGCGTCAGATGTGTATAAGAGACAGCTGAAAGACCATATGAGCGTAGATGCTGATATTGGCGGCGGGAAGCGGTTGGTCAGCCTTGATACCTTTCATGAAGAAAAGGTCCCAGGACCAGCCCACCACTCCACCCTCGAATCCCGGAATGGATATCCAGGGAACAGAAGGACCAAACGCGAGGGAGTAACCAAAAACTACCCAGTAGAGACCAACGACCGAAAGGGCCGCCATGCTCTGCATCATTGTGGCAAGGACATTTTTGCGTCGGACCATTCCACCATAAAAAAGGGCAAGCCCGGGGAGCATGATGTTCACCATGGCCGCCGAGGTAAGCATCCAGGCGCTGTCGCCTTTGGCATGACCCAGGGACGAATTATCAGAATGTTTGGTATTCGATTCGTCGTGCGACTTTTTCAGGTCGGAAAGTTCCTTGGCAAGGGATTCCACGGTAGGCTTGGCAGCTTGTGGGGGATCCGCTGCCTCAGCTCCCAAACTAAGCCCAAAAGCCAGGACCAACCCGGTCAAAATTCGACCCGGTGGCATTCGAAGCAGCCATTTCATGGCGCGCATCCTTTCGAGGGAGATAACGAAGTAGTTCGAAACCTACATTGCAAGGATCGTGCCAATGAAGATTTTGTGAATTGTTTTTTGATCTCAACCCGTTTAATTATTTGGAATTACGAAAAAACGACTAAACCCCTTCGGGTGTTGCGGCAAAAGATCATGCACGATTTGGGGCGTTTCGGCACAAAAATTGTGCAGGGCGTTTGGCACGAGAATTGTTAGATGAAAAATAGCCCTGCCAGATTCAAAACAAAAGCCAAAAATGGGAAATCGAATCTGCCGAAAACAATACTTTTTGTTTTGTTTTTTCGTCGCAAAGGTATGTCTGAAATCGACTTGAGTTTAACCAATTTAACGCTGACGCGGCGCCCCGTTTGAACCGAGGGGCCGACTGGCAAGTCGAATCCAACCTTCCCATTCCTTGCGGGTGGGCTCGTCCACACTCCGAATGGCAACACTTAACTCGTCCAGACCTGCTTTTACCTGGTCGAATTGGTAGAGGGCGGAATGGCAACGGACCACCCCACCCATCGCATGAAGCCCCTCGCGCGTTCCTGAATGTTGCTTGGCCAAAAGGCTGTAACCCGCCAAGGCATCCGAGTATTTTCCCAGATTAAAACGGCAATCGGCCACCGCAAAGGGAACCGCGACCCGCTCGGACTGTGAGAGTTGGGACTGGTTCTCGGGTAAGGCGGCCAGCTTCTCGACATCAAGGTAGGTTGTCAGGGCTTTATCCAGCCAACGACGATATTCCTTCTGGAAATGGGCACGGGTATCGGCGGTCACCCTCTCTCCAAGCATGAAATTCGCATGCTGGTCACCCGCGATATGACGATACCCTTCAGCCAACTGAAGCCTGGCCCGGACGGATCCGGATGTGTCGGGAAATCTTTCGATCGCTTCTTCCAGTCTTCTGGCGGCGTTTTGCCATTTTCCCTGCTCCGCGAAAAGCCCGCCAAGCACATAAAGCGAATCCCGCTGCGCTTCCGCATCGGGGTCAAACCGCAAAAGCTGGAGATTTTGCTCAAGGGCCTCGACCGCCTTGTCACCTTCTTTTTTGGCCATCAGGTCCTGGGCCAGACGAAGGCGCGACCTGTACCTGTCTCTTATACACATCTGACG
>CAWUOD010000840.1:0-1703 GCA_963923115.1 uncultured Singulisphaera sp. | reverse complement strand
TACCTGTTCCAAACAGAAAACCCCGGCCAGGCGGGTATTCCCCTTGGAACCGATGGAACCCCCGAACAGGGCGGAACCGGAGGCGGTTACAAAGGTGGCCAAGGCGGTCAGGCCTATCCCGTCACCTTCACTTATACCCTTGGTGATGATCCCACCATTCTCACCAAAACCGTGATGATCGCCGGAGCCGGAGGCGGTGGATCGGGCCTGGGAGGCGCCATCTACAACGCCACCGGAGCGACACTCAACATTACCGGCGGATCCTCCTTCTCCAACAACCATGTTTTCGCCGGAAAGGGTGGAACAGCCCCCCAATTCATCACCAACCTCGCCAACGCGCTGTTTGGCGACTCCGCCCGCACCTTGTCCGTCACCGGCTTTGAGGAGGCATGGAAATCCCTTGGAAAGGATGGACAGGCCCTCGGAGGCGCCATATTCAACAAGGGAACACTCAATATCACCGATGCCACCTTCTCCCAAAACTCCGCCTCCGATGCCGGTGGCGCGATCTATAGCGTTGGTGGGTCTGTTTCGATCCAATCCACCGCGATCGTCAACAACATCAGCAACGCCGATCAGGGCATCCATGTGGTCCCTGATTCCAGGAATCAGGCCAGCCTTGAAATCAACAACTCCCTCATCAAGGGAAAACAGTCGCCTTTAAGCGGAAAACCGATTGGGCCCGCCGCGGTTGTTGTCGAGGGAGGCCAAAGCTCCGGGACAGGCAACCTTATCACCTCCCAAAACGGCTTTGGCGGGGCCAGCTTCAACTCCAAAATCGTTTCCCGACCCCAATCCCCATTTACCGGCGAGGTTTTTGTCCCCGTCGGCAGTGGCCCACAAGTCGATATGGGCGCTATTGCCAAAGTTCCCCTTTTGGTCGGCAACCCTTCGATTGATGTGGCCAAGCCGTATGAACTGACTTTTGCCATCTCCTCGCAACCCGGCCAACCTGTTCCCTCCGGACGGGTTATCCTTGGAATCGACGCCACACCAGTCGGCCAGGGCTTCATCGACGCGCATGGCAAAGTGACGATCCAGCTACCAGCCATGGTCGCCAAAAAGGTTACCTTTGATGTCTATTATGAAGGTGATGGACTCTTCGCGGGTAACATCAGCAAAAAGACCATCGCCATTGGCACCCCCAACCAGCGTATTGTCCAGGAACTCTACCAGGACCACCTTGGAAGGGACGCCGATGTTGCGGGCCTTCGTGAATGGACGGAAAGACTCGATTCGGGCATCCCGCTGGAGCAGGTGGTTCGGGAAATACGCCTGTCCTCCGAAGCGACAGGGAGAGTGGTTCAAAGCGCGTTCACGGAAATCCTTGGCCGCTCCGCCCGGACACCAGGCCTGAACAGTTGGACCACCTACCTTCAAAATGGTCATACGGCAAATGACCTGCGTGGGGAATTGATCGCGTCGCGCGAATACCAATCGACCCACTCCCACAACGACTCGATCAACGCCATTTACAGGACCTTTATTGGCCGGGACGCCTCCCAGGCGGGAATTGAGTCATGGTTGAGGAACTGGGAAGCCGGAATGAGCCTTTCCCAGATCATTTCAAAGATCGAAAACAGCAGGGAATCGAGGGAAAGCCTGGTCGATTCGCTGTATCAGGAAATCCTCGACCGACCCGCGGATGAAATCGGTTTGCCCAAATGGACCGATTCCCTTGGTGAGGGCCTCGATGAGGACGC
>CAWUOD010000839.1:0-1707 GCA_963923115.1 uncultured Singulisphaera sp. | reverse complement strand
TGAGCATGGAAATAATCCCGGGGAAGGAACAACTATTTTATGCCCTGATACAAATTCTTGTCGACCGTGGACAAGGATTGTCAGCACTTTTAATGACCAACGGATTTTTCAATCACTACTGTTGAATCCTGTGGTATTGCCCGGTCTTCAACCCTTCGATCGTTTTTGTTGATCCGTCTGGCCAATAAATGGTAACAGACTGATCCCCCGACTCTTTGGGAAGGCCAAAAATCAAGCGCCTGTCGCTTCCTGACAGATAGCTTCCCCCACCCTTTGCGAAGCGGGTCAACTTTTTCGATCCACTATTCAAAACCACTCTCGCGCCAACAACATCCGCGTTGTTTTTTCCAACCAATTCAATTCCAACAAAAGTATTATTTTTCCCCAGGGTCGCCCCCTGATTACGAAGCACTGAAGCATTTTCGTTGGCATGGCAAATGGCCAAATCAGGCCATCCATCATTGTCAAGATCCCCGGAAACAAGACCCCGCCCCAAATGTTCCCCGGAAAAATAGGAACCCGATGATCCTCCCACTTCCTCAAATTTGCCATTTCCCAAATTATGGAGCATTACCGCCCTCTGGCGGATCTTGGCCTTAACAGGATGATAAATCACATGGCCATTGGACACCATGATGTCCTCCCATCCATCCAAATCAAAATCCGAAAAAATTGTTCCGAAACCAACATGGAGCTGACCAATGGCGGCAATGCCAGACCGCTGCGTACGAAATTGGAAAAATCTGCGGTTTCCCTGAGCCACATTTCCATAGAGGCTATGGAGTTCTCCCTCGTAATTGGTAACCCAGATCGAGGCCTGACCGGACCCATCGTAGTCAGCGGCATCCACTCCCATACTTCCGTTGGGCATCCCCCGATCATCACGGGCAACGCCCCATTCCAGCCCAACTTCATCAAAACGAATTTTTCCCGGGGTCGATTTATTTATATATAAAAAATTATCGACTGTATCATTGGCAACATAGACATCCGCTTTTCCATCATTGGTCACATCGACGCAAACAACACCCAGCCCCTTACCATATTCCTTGTCGGGCCGATCGATACGCAATCCGGCATCACGAGTCACATCCGAAAAAGTTCCGTTGCCATTGTTTCTCCAAACGGCATGGGGAACGGCATCATATTTTTTGGGTGGGCATACATCCCGCTCCACATTGAGGGTGTAGCCTGGACATTTAGGGTCATTTAATAACGACCAATTAACATATTGACAAATATATAGATCTGGAAATCCATCGCCATCAAAGTCAGCTGCGCCAGCCGATGTGGACCAAAAGTGGGTCTTGTTAAATCCGGCCCCATCAGCTTTGTCAACAAATTTTCTGGAGCCCGGGCTGGAGCCGGGTTCATTGTGCATCAGGGCCAATCGACCATACCCGGTAATAACCAGGTCTGGCCATCCATCCCGATCGTAATCAAAAACCGTCGAACCATGATTGTAAAAGAGCGGCTTGTCTATTCCGGTGGCGGTGGAAACATCTTCAAATTTCCAATCCCCTACATTCCGGTAAAGTTTCGAGGAATAGCCGATTATGGACCTGTCACCGGCGTTTACCGGGTGGTTTGGTTCACCTTTGTTTGTGATAGTTCCACCGCCATTGATAAAGAGATCCAGCTTTCCATCCTTGTCAAAATCAATGAAGGAGAGGCCGCCACCCCTGTCTCTTATACACATCTCCGAGC
>CAWUOD010000838.1:0-1709 GCA_963923115.1 uncultured Singulisphaera sp. | reverse complement strand
CCTTTTTCCTTTCCCAGTTCTCCTTTGTCCATGCCGAGGACGACTTCATTCCCCGAGCCCAATCCGTAAAACCAGGTCCCGCCCTTTCAGTGAAAGAGGCTATCGCGAAAATGACCCTCCCCAAAGGGTTCCGGGTGGAGTGTTTTGCCAGCGAACCGGATTTGGTCAATCCTGTCTCCATGGCAATAGATGAAAAAGGAAGGGTTTGGGTTACCGAAAGCCTGGAGTACCCAAGGCGCGAACCTGGTGTTGGCCGGGACCGCGTAAAAGTGCTGGAGGACACAAATGGTGACGGGAAGGCAGACAAGGTAACCATATTTGCGGAGGGTTTGAATATTCCCTCGGGAATCGCAGTGGGTCATGGGGGCGTTTGGGTGGCTAACAGCCCAGATCTCCTTTTCCTTCAAGACACGGATGGGGACGGCAAAGCGGATAAAAAGGAGATCGTTGTCACCGGTTTTGGACGCGATGACACCCATGAGCTACCCAATTCGCTTACATGGGGCCCGGATGGTTGGCTCTATGGGTTGAATGGCGTCTTCAACCCTTCGGAAATCAAGCATCAGGGCAAGGAACACCGCTTTACTTGCGCGCTCTTTCGCATCCATCCAAAAACTCGTGAATTTCAGGTCTTCTCCGAGGGAACCAGCAACCCCTGGGGCATCGCGATCAACGAAAATGGTAGTTTTTTTGTCAGCGCATGTGTGATTGACCACTTATGGCACCTTGCGGAGTCGGCTTATTATCTGCGCCAGGGTGGGCCCTACCCCCCTTTCACCTGGCATCTCAATTCCATCGTCAATTACAAGCACCAAAAGGCCGCGTATTGCGGCATCAACTGGTTTGACAGCCCGGCTTACCCGAAGGAGTATCGGGAAAAACTCTACATGGGAAACATCCATGGGGGGTGCATCAATGTGGACAGCCTCGAGCGGAACGGCTCAACCTACAGGGGGAAGGGGCATCCGGATTTCCTGACCGCCAACGACGCATGGTTCATGCCGGTCGTTCAGAAAACGGGCCCCGATGGTTGTTTGTGGATCCTTGATTGGTACGACCGTTACCATTGCTACCAGGACGCCAACCGCGATCCCAAGGGGATTGACCGTCTGAATGGGCGCCTTTACCGGGTGGTTTATGAAGGGAATGAGCCGGCAAAGCCATTTGACCTCTCCAAAAAATCCAATTCGGAACTTTCCGCCCTCCTCGGCGATGCCAATGTCTTTTACCGCGAACATGCACAAAGGCTGATCACCGAAAGGATCATGGCAGGCGGAATGGAAGCATCGGGATTGGTGGAGAGCCTTGGCCAAATTCTCCTCAACCAAGGGGCTAGCCGAAAAGCCCGTATGCATGCCCTCTGGTCACTCGGTTCCGCACAGCCACTCGATTCCAAACTTGCCACAATACTTGCCAAAGATGCTGATGCAACGATAAGGGCATGGGTTGTCCGTTTTCTTGGCAATCAGGGGAAAATAGGCCCACGGGAAATCGAGCTTGTGAAAGAACTTGCCAAGGACCCATCAACGGATGTGCTTCTTCAGGTGGCGATCGCGGCAGATAAAATTGAAGGACTGGAACCATTCGCGCTTTGGCACGAGATTTTGACCAAGGCGGGAAATGACCCTGTCATACCCAATGTGATCTGGCAAAACATTCATCCCAGACTTCCCGCCGAGGCACCCAAATGGCTGGAGCTAACCGGAACC
>CAWUOD010000837.1:0-1711 GCA_963923115.1 uncultured Singulisphaera sp. | reverse complement strand
AAAGTTATGGGGGCTCAATAAATTTCTGGTGGCTCCGCAAATCAATGCGGTTGGCGGGGTTGCTGAAGTCGCAACCATTGGAGGCATGCCCCTGGAATACCAGATTGATGTGAATCCGGAAAACCTGCGCGCCTATGGTATCAGCCTTGGGGAGCTTTTCGATGCGGTTTCCCGGTCTAATCAACCGGCTGGGGGAGGCGTTATCCAGAAAAACAACGCGGAGTACATTGTTCGGGGCATCGGTTGGATACGGGGCAGGGAAGATATTGAAAATACCGTGGTTAAGGAGGTTGAGGGAATACCTATTTATGTTCGAACCATTGCGACCGTGCAGGTTGGCCCAAGGTTTCGCAGGGGCGTTTTTGAAAAAAATGGTTCCGAGGTAGTGGGCGGGGTCGTATTGATGCGCCATGGTGAAAACCCCCTCGCGGTGACCGCAAGGATCAAGGAAAAAATAAGGATAATCACCCCGAGTCTTCCCTCCGGTGTTCGGATCGTGCCTGCTTACGACCGAACAAGGTTGATTGAGGGCGCCATTAATACCCTTGCCAATGTCATGTGGCATGAGATGGTAATCGCCGCAGTTGCCATTATTCTTATTCTTGGACACATCCGAAGCGTCATGGTGATTTGCATCACACTTCCGCTTTCAGTTTTGTTTTCGTTCTCCACGATGTGGATTCTCAGGCATCTGGGAATCATTGACATTCAGGCAAACATCATGTCGCTGGCGGGAATCACCATTTCAATCGGGGTCTTGGTCGATCAGGCGATTGTCATGGTTGAAAATGCATCGCACCATCTGTGGGAGAAATTTGGAAAGGATAAAGTTACCGGCGACAATACAAGTCTGATCATCCAATCGTGCGTTTCCGTGGGGCGACCGATATTCTTTTCCATTTTGATCATGCTCCTTTCATTCACCCCGGTTTTTCTTCTTACCGGAAGAGAGGGAAAACTTTTCCACCCTCTCGCATTCACAAAGACCTTTGCCTTGATTGGCACCGCGTTTTTTTCCATCACCCTGGTGCCGGCGTTGATTCCACTTTTGATCAAGGGGCGCCTCCGTTCCGAGAATGAAAACTGGATAGTCCGAAGCTTCATTTCAATTTACAGGCCTTTTCTTTCATGGTTTTTACCCCGAATCAACCTAGTAATGTGGCTTTTTGCGGTGATTCTGATTGTAGCCGCGGGGATTTTCCCACTCCAGGCACTGGTCGGCCTGGGTGCCTCGGAAATCGCCTGGCAAAACATGTTCCTGGCGGTGCTTTCCATTGTCACCACGATCACCGTGATTTCCACACGGGGCTTTCTCCAACAAATGTTCGCACTTTCAACACTCATCGCCTTGGGAACATGCGCGTATGGTTTTCCCAAAATAGGCGTTGCATTCATGCCCGCCTTGGATGAGGGCACCACACTTGATATGCCAGTCACCGTGCCAAGGGCAAGCGTGACCCAGGTTATTGATGATCTAAAGGCAAGGGACGCCCTGATTCGGGGTTTCCCTGAAGTTGAGAGCGTTGTCGGAAAGGGTGGGCGTGCTGAAACTCCAACGGATCCATCGCCACTTGACATGGTGGAAACCTTCATCAATTTTCGGCCTCATGATTTTTGGCCACGCCGGGTACTGAAGTATTCCGATGGATTGAGCCAAACTACCGCAGTGATTTCCCTGTCTCTTATACACATCTGACGCTGCCGACGATAC
>CAWUOD010000836.1:0-1723 GCA_963923115.1 uncultured Singulisphaera sp. | reverse complement strand
GCCCCAGGGATGGGTCACCTTGAAAGGGACCGAAGTGAGAATGCCGGTGGGGACATCCCCCGCGCCTTTCTCATAGGTTCCGACCCAGAATTTTCCCGTGTGGTTGCTTTTCATGTCGGGGCGGCGGGGAGCCACGGTGTCCCCCTCGATGGGTTGCCCCTTGAAAGCATCGCCTGTCGCGGTCCAGTCGCTCAAGTCCCCTTTTTCAAAATCGAGGTTCAGAGCCCTTCCATCCTCGGCTTTGGGCTTGATCCCGGTTTGGAGCAGAGTGGTGAGGATTTCGGTTTTTTTGAGAGTTTTTTTGGTCGCGGCTTTTTTCAGGGGTTTGTCCTGGCCTGACAGGGGAAGTCCCAAAAGGCAAAACATCGATGCCACACACAAAAGGCGGAGGCATTTGCCAAAGTGGGAGGACCAGGAAACAGACGGACCCGTTTTGGCCGCAAAAGGTGCTTCCGGGGTAGGGAGGGGGGAATTCATGAGAGGACCTCTATACAGGAGTTGAACTTATTTTGGACATATTGGGCCATTGGGGCCACCTGACTTTGGACAACTTTTCCCCTGATGCTTAACCTTTACCTTGAGATCCTTTCCGCCAACCTTTCGAGTTGACCATGCTCTCCTCCCCCCTCTCCACGCTGGGTGCGTGGATTCTCACCATTGCCGGTCAATCCGGTTCTCCCGCCCTGATCCAGGAAAAACCCCCTGGCGCCCCGCTTCCCGCCAAGGCGTCAGCGGAACGGATGAAGGTTGAGCCGGGGATCAAGGTGGACCTTGTCGCCGCAGAACCTGATATTTATCAGCCGATCGCCCTGACCACCGATGCCAAGGGGCGGTTGTGGGTGGTGGAGTGCTTTTCCTATCCAATGTGGCTTTCCGATCCCTCCAAGGGGAAGGACCGGGTGACGATCCTTGAAGACAAGGATGGCGATGGCAAATTCGAAAACAAAAAAGTGTTTTTGAACAATGGATCGAACCTTTCCGGCATTGTTGTGGGGATGGGGGGCGTGTGGCTTTGTTCGACTCCCAATTTTGTTTTTGTTCCGGACGCCGATGGTGATGATGTGCCTGACGGTCCCGCCCAAATTCTCATTGACGGGTTCGACCTGAAAGCCAAGCACAATGTTTCCAGCGCGCTTCGCTTTGGTCCCGATGGCTGGATCTGGGGGTGCAATGGAATCCTTTCCAACAGCAAGCTTGGCAAACCGGGAACACCCGAGGACAAGCGCTTGCCGATCAATTGTGGGGTTTGGCGCTATCACCCAACAAAGGGGATCGTCGAGGCGGTTGCCCACGGAACCACCAACCCCTGGGGGCTCGATTTTGATCAGTGGGGGGAGGCGTTTATCACCAATTGTGTGATCGCGCATGTTTGGCATGCCCAACCGGGCGCCCGTTTTGACCGGATGTTTGGCAACGACCTCAATCCCCATGCGTATGGACTTATTCCAAGCATCGCCGACCACCTTCACTGGGGCGGCGGTCACTGGACTTCAAGTCGGGGAGGCCAGGGTGTTCACTCGATCACGGGGGGTGGCCACGCCCATGCCGGCGCGGCGGTTCTCTCGGGAAAAAATTGGCCCGAAGAACTTCGCGATTCGGTCCTGATGCTCAATATTCACGGAAACCGGATCAATCGCGACAAGCTGATTGTGGATGGGGGCACCTACAAAGCTACCCACCGACCTGATCCCGTCCATAGTCCCGATCCCTGGTTTCGGGGTGT
>CAWUOD010000835.1:0-1725 GCA_963923115.1 uncultured Singulisphaera sp. | reverse complement strand
GATTACTCCTGCTACCCAGTCAATGGGTTCGAGAAAGCACTCCGAATTGTTAACTCTTTGTCCAGGCGAATCGATCGAGCACTAAAAACCCAAGGTATGACACTTTTTTGGTCCAGATTCGACATCCAAAAACAAAAAATTCCGATCTCAACCAAAAATCCAGAAGGTTCCCGGAATTTTCAACCCTGAAAAAGATAAAGGGAGGCGAATTACTCCGCCTCCCTTTCCCGCTTACATTAAGGGCAAGCGCTTTTGCCTTTATTAGACAAAAAGGCTACTTACCGACTCATTTTTATGAATTCGCTTGATGGCATCCGCCAGTAGCCCGGAAACCGTTAACACCTGAATTTTGGGAAGTTGTTTTTGCGGGGGAAGGGGAATGGAATCGGTAATAATTACCGAGGAAACGGGGGCGTTCTTTAGCCTTTCAATCGCCGGGCCCACCAAAACCCCATGGGTAGCGCAAACATGGATTTCCTTTGCCCCCTGCGCCTTGGCAACATGAGCCGCCCCCACAACGCTTCCAGCCGTGGAGATCATATCGTCAAAAATAAAAACAACTTTGCCCTCAAGCGATGGTCCAATCAGGTTGGCCTGGCTGGTTTCCGTGGCACTGGATCGCCTTTTATCAACGATGGCTATGGAACCCCCGAGTTTTTTTTGAAAAGCCAGTGCTTTTTTTATGCTGCCTTCATCAGGACTCAGAACAATAAACTCGTCACTGGGAATATTAAGCGATCGCACATGCTCAACAATCACAGGAGCAGCATGAAGATGATCCACCGGTATATCAAAAAAACCCTGTAACTGTGCCGCATGAAGGTCAAGTGCCAAAACCCGGTCAACCCCGGCTGTGGTAAGAAGGTTGGCAACCAATTTGGCAGTGATTGGAACCCTTCCGACATCCTTTCGGTCCTGTCGCGCATATCCGTAATAGGGTAAAACCGCAGTCAACCTTTCGGGACTTGACCTCCGAAAAGCATCAACAATGACCAATAGTTCCATGAGGTTTTCATTTACCGGGGGGCATGTTGGCTGGACAATAAATACATCCCGCCCACGAACATCCTCCTCAATACGGACGGATGTCTCTCCGTCCGGGAAATTTCCAAGGGTCATTCTTCCAAGGGTATCCCCTAAGTGCTGTACAATCTTCTCCGCCAAGGGTAAATTGGCCCGACCGCTAAATACCCGAAGTTCATCGTGAAGCATGTTTGGCTGCGTGCCCGATTTGGATTAGGGCCCCTTATGAAACGGGCCAATGCTTTTTTTCTAAGAATTTGGACACTAGGGTCCAAGGAATCCCCGTTTCCGGTTTCCAATATTCGCCAAGCAATAAAAAATCCCAACGGGATTTTTTAACCAGAATTCAGCCCCTAAAACCATGCTTTCTTAAAGCCCCCCCCTAAATATACCTTGGGAGAAATCGACTATAGCCTTTGGGATGTCTTGAAGGAGGGATTTTGAAAAACGCGTTCGCTCAACGATTTGTTATGAATTTCTTGAAAACTGGCGTAATGTGGCAATGATCCATACCAGGCCAAATTTCGGAACCCGACATTTCCATGGATGCTTGCCTTGTTTCAAGGCGTCCAAAAACTCGGACATCACCTTTTTGGAAAATCATGAATTCGAAAGAAATTTATGAAGTATTTCAAAACACTTTTTTTAACAAAAAGCATTTTCAAATAATAATAATAATATATAATTTACACCAATTCATAA
>CAWUOD010000834.1:0-1729 GCA_963923115.1 uncultured Singulisphaera sp. | reverse complement strand
CTGGTACAGGATTGGCGGGATTTGGTTTCATTTTGGATGCCACCGCTGTACCCGAACCAGGCACCATCGTGCTTTTCACTGGCGCCATGATCATCGGTGGAGCGGGCGCCTACCTCAAACGACGAAAGCAAAAACTGGCAATCTCCTGATTAGCGCTGGAAAATCGGTACAAATTGCCCCGGAACCGAAAGCGCGATTACAGCGATTGCTGTATTGTATACCGGACCGGGTGAAGAATCATCCAAATCACGACCCGCCCACGAACCATCCGCTCCCTGCTTGGGGAGGATGGTGCGCTGAAGCTTGGCGTACCACTCGTTCCATGCCGTGCCCCCCACCTGGTGCATCGCATGACTCGCATAATAGTGCCCGTACCAGAAGTGGTGCTTGCTCATGAACTTTTGCTGGAGATACGAGACCGCCTGGGGAATCTCCTCGTTGTTATGCCTACCACATAGGTGGAGCACACAAACTCCCGCCGCAGTGCGGGCAAACTCCGGACCATTTCCACCCGCCTGGTAGGAATACCCGCCTGTTTTCGGATCCCGACAGGAGTTGATGTAGGCAAACGCCTTGTCCAGGGTCTGATCAGGCACATGGAGTCCCGAATTGCGCGCCGCGCGAAGCGCCATCACCTGCATAACCGTGACAGAAATATCCGCATCGTTGGGAGCCGGGGTGTAGCGCCATCCCCCCTGGGGATTTTGCACGCGAACAATCAGGTCGACCGCACGCTTTAGCACCGGCCGAATCGCGTCATCAAGCTCAGGACCACCCACCCCCCAAAGCTGCCCCAAGGCAAGGGTTGCCATCCCGTGACAATACATATCCCGGCCACCACCCCCACGCGCACCCACCAACAAACCATCCTGATCCCGCGCCGAGGCGACCAAAAACCGCGCCGCCTTGGTCACCGCTTCGCCGTGACGGCCGCGCCCGGGTAGCTGGCCATCCGACAATAGCGCCAAAACCGAAAACGAAGTGATAGCCGTGTTGTGGGGATAGCCCGCCTCGGTCCAGGAACCATCCGGATTTTGTTTGGTCACCAACCAATCCAGCGCCCTGCGGACCGCTTCGCGGGTGGGCTCATCGATTTTCGCATGAGGGGCCGGAGGCCCATCAGGCGGCTTGGCCGCGGCGGGTTTTTGCGCCGGATTTTGAAGACAAACAAGAACCAAATAGGCTAAATTAGCGAGCATGGTTATCGTCCCGTGCCATTTGCCGGAGCCGGTTTGGGTGTCCCCTGGGTCCTCGCCAAATCGCGATAATACTTTTGGACCATCGCGGCATATGCCGGGGGAAGCCCCTCGGTCCAGGCTTGAAGCAGCGCCTCCCGTTCCCGGGCGGGAAGCCTCAGGAATTTCCCCATCCCCTCGGCATCCTTGAGCTGGGCCGGATCGAACTTGTCCGTCGACATCGGCTTGTCCGGACCATTGTTCTGATTTCCTTTTGGGGGAGTCGGATTATCGTTTTTCATCGGATCCCCCGGCATGGGGGCGCCTTCCGGGGTTTCCGGAAGGGGATCGGCTTGGGCCAGGGCTGTGGGGTCAATCTCGGGAAGCAGGATTCCATCCGCGGCTTTTGCCAACAGGGTCAATTGGCCCAGGGTGTTCTCGAGGCGTTTGACCGCTTCGGCCTGTTGCTTGGCCGCTTCTTTTGCATCGCCCCTCCTGGCGGCTTCCTGCCCGGCTTTGAGAGCCGCTTCGGCTTTGTCAAGGCCCGGCACCAA
>CAWUOD010000833.1:0-1730 GCA_963923115.1 uncultured Singulisphaera sp. | reverse complement strand
CTTCGAACCCGCGCTGGGGAAACGCCCAAATCCCTCCCCGGCCTGATTAAACCACGGACACCAAAACCCTTTTCATCAAAAAGGGAGCCACTTTTTTATTGAGGCCGGCCGACAACCCCGTCAAATCGAAATCAGGTTTTGCTGAAAACCGAGGCAGGCAAAGTGCCGTTGCTGTCGGCGAAGGCTTCCTGTTCGACACCCATGCTCCGCAGAATACTCAGGTGCAGGTTGGACATGCGGGTTTCACCCTGTCTCCAATAGTGTCCATGCTTGAGGCCCATCCCTGCCCCGCCGGCAACGAGGGTTGGAAGATTGGTGGGGTTATGGGTGGTGCTTGCCCCGCTTCCAAAAAGAATGATCGAGTTATCCAGCACCGTCCCGTTTCTGTCCCGGGAGGCATTAAGGCGATCAAAAAAGTGGGCCAATTGCCGACTCAGGAACAAGTCATACTTCGCAAAATTCAACTGACCCGCCTTGTCCCCCGCGTGCGACAGGTTGTGATGTGTCGCCGAAAGCCCAAGCTTGAGAGGGAAGGTGTCGCTGATACCCATGCCATCCTCGCGGTTGAGCATGAACACAACAGAGCGAGTTATGTCCGCGTCGAACGCAAGAGCGATCAGGTCAAACATATTCCGATAGTATTCGGCGGGATCCCCCTCGTTGGTCGCATCGAGGTTAAGATGTTTGTAATCCTGTTTTTTCAGGGGAACATCGATCCATTTCTCGGAGGCAATCAACCGGGCCTCCACTTCCCCCAACGATGTCAGATACTGCTCCATCCGGTCACGATCGGAGCCGCCGAGCCGACTGTTAAACGATTTGGCGCTGGCGCCAACCGCATCCACCAGGCGAATTTGCCTGCCCAATCTCTCCCTTTCGCCCTCCAAAGAGGCTTTGTCTCCACGAAAGAGTCGGTTGAAAACACGACGCGGATTGTTTTCCGCAGGAATCGGGCGCCCCTCAAGGCTGTAGGAAATGGTTCCCGTGCGTGACAAAAACCCGGTGCCTGCATCAATCGAGAGCACAAGCGAAGGCTGCCGGCAATATTGCCTTGTATGCCGGGCGATTAGCTGGTCCAGGCTGACCGAGTTGTAGGTGCCTGGTTTGGGATTGTGGAGGGGAGCCCCGGTGAGCCACATATCCGAACAGACATGCGGGTCCGCTTTGGGACCACTTGGGTGGTAAAGCCCCCCAAGAAAGCTCAGTTGCTTCCTGAAAGGGGCAAGGGGCTCGGTCGATTTGCCAAAAACAAAATCACCACCCTGATTGGCCGCGGGAAACCAGCTCCATTCCTGGATGCCGTTCTCCGGTCTGGGAAGGGCCATCCCGTTGGCGGTATACAACGCGCAAAACCTGCGCGGACTTTGGGCGCTGACTTCATCGCCCATGGCATCAAGAACAGGCAACGCCAATGTGACGCCGCCCGCCCCCCGCAAAAATGCCCGGCGATCGAGTTTTTGCATATTGATCATGTTTTGGTCCCCACCCATCAAGCCTCCCTGGACAACTATTGCCCCCGGGGCCTTCCGGATCATTTTTCCAGGAACAATGGACTTTTCACCACAAGATGGATCATGTCCCGAACCCGATAACCTGTGGATTTCAAAGTCAGGCACTCCTTTTTCAAACTTTCCAGCTCGTTAAAGGACAAATTTCGCCCGTTCGCATATACCGCGAGGTGCCGGATCAAGCTATATGCCACCTGGTCGATCCGATCCCCTGAAAGGTGT
>CAWUOD010000832.1:0-1735 GCA_963923115.1 uncultured Singulisphaera sp. | reverse complement strand
CCGCATACATTCCACGACATCCCGAGCCGAAATGCCTCCCTCCTGATCAAGGATTTGCTGGAGGGTTTTTCCTTCCAGAAGCTCGAAGGCCAGGTATAGACATCCATCCGCCTCCCAGGCATCCTGGGCCCGAACCAGATTGGGATGATCCAGTTTGCCCGCGTTGGCCATCTCGCGCAAAAAATATTGATGGATCAACGGATCATTGAGGCGATAACCGCGAATCACTTTGAGTGCGACGGTCCTTCCCAGCCTTTTGTGCCGGGCCTGGTAAATCTCGCCCATGCCGCCCTGGGCCATCAGATGGTTGACCTCATAGGGCCCAAGTTCACAAGGAGGGCTCAGGGCTGGCTTGGCCGGACGGGCTGAATCCTCGGGGAATTCCGAATTCAAAACCGTGTTTGCCAAACCGGATCGGGACTCCGAATCCAATTCCGATTGTGCCTTTGCGAGATCGTTTGGGGTGATGGTTTGGAGGGAGGCCACCAGACCATCAAATTCCTCCTTGAACGAATCCCATTGTTTTTGGCATACGACACAAGTTTCGACATGTTGGCAAAGGGAATCAAATCGTTTCGGAGGCATCGCCCCTCTTGCCAATAATCGAAGCTGCTCTTCGTTCGGGCAATCCGTGTTGGCATGAGCCGGCGCCATTTCCGCCAATCTCCGAAACAAAAATATCCAAATCCATGATCGCAGTGGTGTAACAGGTTGGTGTGATGGGGCGGGAGCGATTACATGTCTGGCATCAATTCGCGCAGCCGGTTCAAAACCCGTGCCTTTGCGACACGGACCGCAGCCGTCGTGACCTGGAAATTGCGAGCGATATCCGATGAGGGCACACCCTCGACAGCGCTCATCCAAAACATTTGCCAGGTTTTTTCGGCGGTGGATTGCCGAACCAATTCCAGGGCCCGGGCTTTGAGATCCAAAAGTGCCTTTTCTTCGGTTTCCGTAGCCAAGGGATCTTTTTGTTCAGGATTTTCGATTTTTTCCAAAACACCCGGTCGAACCTGTTGGTCCTTGGGTTGGGAGCGAAAAAAGTCCACCGATCGGCGTTTTACGATGGTTCGCAACCAACCCCGAAAGGTTCCCGATCCGGCATTCCACCGGAATTGCCTGATTCCGTGAAACACGGATTTCAAAGTTTCCTGAAGGACATCATCGACACCATCAGGCTTGACCCTGTCCTGGCGGATCCAGAAACGAAGCAGGGGAGAATAGACCAGGACAAAAGATTGCCACCGCTCCGGAGAATCCTCCTGGAGCTTGCCAATGAGGGTCGAAGTTGTCGACATCGACCCAGGTTTATGGGCGGAATGGGCTGTAAAGTCTGTAATAGACATCTGTGTAATTCTTATGTGAAATACTTACACCCTTCTCATGCTATATTGACTATTTGGGGTTTATCTTCCGCTAAAAGTATGAAAAATCAAAAAGCTTGTTTTCCATTTCCCCACAATGCTTTTTTTGCTATACTTAGATTTATTTGACTAGCTTTTTTCATTTTTTAAGGCTTTTTGACAGCAAGACCACCTTTTTGTTTGGTTTTTTTGCATGCTGTGTCACCCCCCCCAGGCAACCCAAGCCTTCTATCAGGGCGACCGGGTCTTTCCATTCTGCAACCGGCTCTGGCCCCGGCTTAAAAGAAGTCGCGTGGGAGGTTTTCGTGGGAGGTTTTACAGGGGGCCCGGGGATCGGATTGGCAACGAAAAGCCTGAAACCCTACCGTAAA
>CAWUOD010000831.1:0-1735 GCA_963923115.1 uncultured Singulisphaera sp. | reverse complement strand
CCTCTCTGGTCTCGTGGGCTCGGAGATGTGTATAAGAGACAGGGGCTATTCCAAAAGCTATTCGGTTTGGCAGGATTGATTTTTTGTAAGTCTATACTAAAATGGATAATATGAAAAGAAAGGCTATTCCAAAAGCTATTCAGATTTGGATTCGGAGTGACCGGTGAAAGGGCTTGATCGACTCCTTGGTTTCCTAAGTTCAGGTGGGCTATGGCGGGGTCAGGATATTCAGAGGAAACTCGGAATCTCCCAGCCCGTTATGTCGCGCCTTGTGCGCGAGGCAGGCGTTCGTATTTGCCGTTTCGGACGGAGCGTTGCAACGCAGTACGCCTTGCCTCGGGAAATCGCAGGGCTCGGGCAAAATGTGCCCGTTTTCCGGGTGGACGAGAGTGGCTGTCCGCATCGGCACGGGAGATTGCATTTACTCGCGGGGGGGGGAACCTGGCTGGAGCGGGAATATGGGGGAGGGCAGGCTTTCTCCGGGTTGCCACCCTTTGTGGAGGACATGCGACCCCAAGGCTACATCGGGCGCGGGTTCCCGACACTTTATCCGCAATTGAGATTACCCGGGCGCATCATTGACTGGAACGATGACCACCAACTAATCGCTTTGGCGTTACGGGGAGAGGATTGCGTGGGCAATCTGGTTATCGGGGAAGAGTCGCTCGACCGGCTTAACACCGGGCAACTACGGTCGTTTTCCAGGGGGGACTATGCCCGACTTGCGGAAGGCGCTTTAACCGGGCAACCAGGCTCCTCGGCGGGTGGAGAGCATCCAAAGTTCGCGGTCTTCTCCGAAGGGCGCCATGTCCTTGTCAAGTTTGCAAGTGGGGATGGAGTTGCGGCAGACAGGTGGCGTGACTTGCTTATATGCGAGCATGTTGCCTTGGAGATACTGGGAAACACCGGTATACCGGTTCCCCTTTCGCAGTGGTTTGACCTCGATGGAATCCGGTATTTGGAAACAGAACGCTTTGACAGAATCGGCACAAGGGGGCGTCGCGGAGTAATTTCCCTTTCCGCAATAAATAGCCATTTTCTCGGGGATTACCCCGATACATGGAGCAGGGCGAGTAAGCGAATTCCTGGCGGGCCTTTCCTGGAAATCCATCAGACGGATGTGGAGCGGATGGTCTGGTTGGACACCTTTGGTGCCCTCATTGGTAACACGGACAGACATTATGGCAATCTGTCATTTTTTGCCGAAGAGGGAAGGGCGATGAACCTGACCCTGGCGCCTGTTTATGACATGCTTCCAATGGTCTTCGCTCCAACGGGAACAACAGTGATCGAAAGACCATTCACCCCAGAACCGCCGAATGCCTTGAACCTGGACCTTTGGAATGAGGCGGCGAATCAGGCCCTAATGTTTTGGTTCCGACTCTCAGAAGAGGAAGGGCTGAGCAGGGGATTCCGGAAAACCGCCAAGAAAAGCCGGGATTGTCTCGCCCGGTTCATTAAGGATCGATCCTAAATCGGCGGGGTTTTCTTCAAGACGCATGATCCAAAGGCGCTCGCCGCTGGTATCGCGAACACCCGGGCCTTCCGATCGCACTTGTTTACGGCCGCCAAATGAAAAGCGTGACCATGTTTTTCAAACGGTACCCGTGAACCCGGACCAGTTCCGATTTTTGCAAAGTCCAAAAAACAGCCACAAATCCTGAACAATGGCCCGCTTACTCTACATTGGATATCTTTTTCAGGGCCAGGTAGAGCGCCTGGGTACCCTTTCGCC
>CAWUOD010000830.1:0-1736 GCA_963923115.1 uncultured Singulisphaera sp. | reverse complement strand
TCCTCTCTGGTCTCGTGGGCTCGGAGATGTGTATAAGAGACAGTTACCAATGAGCCAGCCCTAAACAAAAAGCTCAAGTATGATTACCGCGCTCCTTATCAATTTCCGCAATAAGGTCTGGTTCGGAATTTGCAATCCTGTGTGGCCAATGATTCCTTTTCAGGCTCTTCTGGATAGGAAATTTGGCCACAAATCATTTTGTGAAATCAGGATAAACTCTGTCGATCGTCAAAAAATGTTTAACAATCCGGTTCGGGCTGTGTAACTTGTCTAAGGGGATGTTTCTGGAAAGGGTATGAACACTACATCCTCAACCCCGCAGTTTTGTCCCCAGTGTGGCACCCCAATAGGTGATGCCAGTTTTTCCCTGTGTCCACAGTGCCTGATGCGAAACGCCCTGATGGATTCCCAATCACAGGGGCCAAAGCGGCGGCCCAGAACGCCTTCGATCGAGGCGGTTCAGACTGAATTTCCCAACCTGGAAGTAATCGAGTTGATTGGGGCAGGAGGTATGGGTGCGGTTTACAAAGCACGACAACCCAAGCTCGACCGGTTTGTGGCCCTGAAAATTTTGCCAGAGTCTTTGGCTTCGGAGGCAACCTTTCGCAAAAGGTTCCTTCAGGAGGGAATGGTCCTTGCCAAGCTCAATCACCCCCATGTGGTTACTATTCATGACTTTGGTGAATCGGGCCCCTACTTTTACCTGATTATGGAGTACATTGATGGGGTCAATCTTCGCAATGCCATGGAATCGGGGAGATTTACCCCCAATCAGGCTCTTTCGATAATCCCCCCCATTTGTGATGCCCTGCAATATGCCCATGATTTGGGAATTCTCCACCGGGATATCAAACCCGAAAACATCCTCCTCGATTCCCGGGGACGGGTAAAACTTGCGGATTTTGGAATCGCGAAACTGATTGGCAAAACGGGCCAGGATAGAAAGGAAAGGGAGGACCAGCCGGAGGGGAATTTGACCGATGTGGGCCGCATCCTTGGAACTCCCGCCTACATGTCTCCTGAGCAAAAATATTCCCCCGAGGCGATTGATCCAAGGGCGGACATCTATTCTCTCGGGGTGGTTCTTTATGAACTCCTGACAGGGGAATTGCCTCCACCCGGAGTTATTCGACCTCCGAGCCGGTCCACTATCACATCGGGCATTGACCTTGTGGTTATGAGGGCATTGCAAAAGGATCCCGACAAGCGTCAACAAAATGCCACCGAATTCAAAACGACCGTGGAGCTTTTGGGGATTGGACTGGACATGGCCGGTTTGGCTACTCCGGGAGCGGAACCAAAAGGCTCCGGGAACTCGGCAACGCAAACAACAAATTCCGGAACGGAAAAGGAAGAGGTTGGAACCGAGGGAATCGGGGGGAAGTCCAGCCGGGGGGATTCCTCGCAAATATGGTTTGCCAAGGGAAATATAACAACTCCGGAACATCTCAAGACACTTCCCGGTAAATGGATTTATCTGTATCAAGGGTCCGGTGAAATTAGCCTTAATCCGGAAAACTTGCAGTTTGTCCAACCCACCGGGATTTTAAATATCCCGTTTGGATCCATCAAAGAGGTTTACCCTGAGTACTTCCCCTGGTCCCTTAACCCACAAGGGCTCCTTAACATTCGCCTGGTTTGGACCAGCAATGCCGAGACCAAATCGACGATTGTGGTTCCCAACGATGGTATGTGGAAGCCCATCAATTCCAGGAACGAAATGACGGTTTCCTGGT
>CAWUOD010000829.1:0-1739 GCA_963923115.1 uncultured Singulisphaera sp. | reverse complement strand
AAACAAAAAGTCGCCTTTGACCCCGTTAGGGAAATCAAAGGCGACTTTGCTTGTTTGCCAGGATTACTTTGCGGGTTTGTCCGCTTTCAACTGCTTTTTGAAGTAGTCCAGGAGGGCTTTGTCCGCCTTTTGGGCATCTTCGCCTTTGAAGCCGTGTCCCGCGCCCTGAAGGGTGAGGAGTTCGGCCTCGACTCCGGCGGCCTTGAGCTTGTCGACGATCCAGACTGCCTGTTCGTGGGCGACATACTTGTCTTCGGTGCCGTGGATACAAAGGGTTGGCGCCGCGTTTGGGGTCACCCAGTATAGAGGGCTTGAGCGAAGGTGCGCGGGGAGAGCCGTCTGGAGGTTGCCACCCAAAAACAGGGGAAGCACTTCGGCGGCATCGACACTTTTGCCATAGGATTTGGTGAAATCGCTGGGACCATACACATTGACCACGCAGTTGACTTTGGAAGACTGTTCGGGATTGCCACCGTCGCCTTCAAATCCGCGCACATCGGAGGTCACTCCCAGGAACTGGGCCAGATGCCCCCCCGCCGATCCACCGGTCACACCGATCCGGTTGGGATCGATCCCGTATTTGGTCGCGTTGGCCCGAAGCCAACGAACCGCCGCCTTGCTGTCCTCGACGGCGGCGGGAAATTTGTACTTGGGGGAAAGGCGATAGGTCATGGTAACGGCGACAAAGCCTTCCGAGGCGAGCTTGATGCAAAGACCATCATAGCTATCCCGTTTGCCCGCCCGAAAGCCACCACCGTGGATGCAAAGGATGGCGGGAAGGGGGCCATCGGCGTTCTTTGGCCGGGCCAAGTTGAGGTGCAGGGGCTCGGCACCCGATGGCTTGGCATATTCGATGCCCGTTTCAAAGATCACATTGTCGGGGATTTTGGGGCCGTTGGCGACGGGTTTTTGGGCGGTGGCCCAAGCGGAGGAGAACGCAAAACACAAGGTCAGGGCCAATAGCCTGGCACCCAGGGCCTGGGTACGCGAGATCTGAGAAAACATGGGGAAAGGCTCCAGAGAGGTGGAGAAATACCAAAGGAGGGCACCGGGAAAATCTAGTGGTTCCCGGACCTTTGTCGCCTTGAATTTGCTTTCCCTTTCAAGGCATTAAGGGTAAATTAGAGGTAGCCTTCCCTCCTCTGCCTGGCATCCTGCCAAGCCTTTTGTGGTGTCCTTATGCTCTGGATTCCCGCTCTGCTCTTCCCCCTGATTGGCCAGACACAGGTCGATTTCAACCGTGATGTTCGCCCCATTCTTGCGGACAAGTGCTATCACTGTCACGGCCCGGATGAGGAAAATCGCAATTCCAGTCTTCGGCTCGACTCGGCGAAAGGTGCCGCGCGTGCGGTTCGCGGTAAAACCCCCGAGGATACGGAATTTATCCAGCGGATCCTTTCGACTGATCCCGCGGTCCAGATGCCGCCTCCCGAATCGAATATCGCGAAAAAATTGAGCACTGCCGAGATCGCCATCCTCAAAGCCTGGGTTGCCAGGGGAGCTCCCTATGCCAAGCACTGGGCCTATGAACGCCCCATCAAGCGACCCATTCCAGCTGCCACCGATTCCCAATGGACCCAGCCGATCGACCGGTTCATCGCCTCCCGTCTGGGAAAAGAGGGGCTACCCCACGGCCCCCGCGCTCCCAGGGAACTTTTGCTTCGGCGGGTCACCCTCGACTTGACAGGTGTCCCCCCCTCGCCCGCCGAACTTTCCGCTTTCCTCAATGACAATTCGCC
>CAWUOD010000828.1:0-1741 GCA_963923115.1 uncultured Singulisphaera sp. | reverse complement strand
CATCATCATGGATCCCTCCTGGTCCCGAGAATCAATCGCAAACCGGGAAACATATCACCAAAAAGATACATACCCAAGGCAAAAATCCTGCTTTGCAAAAAAGACGGAAAAACAAAAGCCTCAAGGAAAATAGCCTTTTGCCAGAAACAAAATTTGGCAAGCCCACCCAACGGTTGGTCTTGCCCCCAATGGTCCTTTTTTGCCATTTTGAGCCTAAAAGAGCTATTTCCCTTTCAGAATCAGCCCATCAAAAGCCCCATTCGCTGATCATTTCCATGAAGCCTTTGACCTCTTTGGGTTTGACCGGTTTGCCATAGATCTTGAGAACCTTGAGGGGAGAATCCTTTCTCACATCGGGAATAGGGTCCGTGGGCCAACGGTCGAGTTGGTACCTGGCGCGAAGGTAGAGGGCATAGGGGTGGTCCCCTTCCAGCAAATCCTTTTTGGTGCCCAACCATTCGATCTGCGAAAAGCCCTTGAGCGTTGTGTTCAAAGCCGTGCGCATTTCTTCCTGGGAAATCTCCCCCGCCTGAAATTCCCCGATGAGCCGTGTGCAATCGCGGTCGACCTTTTCGTGATCGGCGTTGAAAGGCCCGGGAGGATTGAAAGGCAAGACATCCTTGATGAAGGTCAGGAGCTTGTCCCGGTCGGGAAACCAGAGAAACGCACCCATTCCGCCACCAATGCCGCCGCAGGCATCGCCGTAGGAAAAAAAGCCCCAACTGGAGTCGATTGGGTCGTGGGGTGGAAAATCTTCCCAGGCGGTTTCATAATTCATGCGGTCCATAATCCATCCTTTTTTCAAAGAGTTTAACGAGGGCACAAACAGGCTTTTTCCCATGAGCCACAATAGATTTCCTGACAATTCGCGCAGGGCAAACCAAACTGGAAGGCTGCCGAACTCGCGGGCAAACGGGATTAGCGGGCCTCCGGAACTGGCCGGCAAGATCATCCCGATCCGGGAATCAACGGTTGGTGCCGGAGCCTAGTCTTCCTCTTCACCATCCTCATCGATTTCGCAATCCGTCTCATAGTCCATGTCGATGCCGATGTGGATCGTTTCTGCGATAGGCCCACACCCCATGCCTTTTGTGGTGATCGAATAAATCACAAGGGAGTCGTTGGCCTCATCCTTTTCGAGGGCTTCCTTGAACTCGTCAAAGAACTCCGCGCAAAAATCCTCGTCCGCTTCTTCCTTCGCGGCGAGGTCATCGCGAATCCGGTCGGCGATGGCTTCCAGGTCCGGGTGGATCGTTTCAAAATCTTCCGCCTCGGGAAGGTAAATGAAGCGAACGGAAGCCACATCCGTGTTGGCCATCTCATCGCCACAGATTTGTTCGCCTGTGACTGGGCAATAGAAGTTGTTGTGGGACAGATTCAATTGGACTTGTTGCATGATCCGGATTCCTGAAAAAAACGAGGGGCGATAGAAGGACTTCCCCCGAGCTTGACGGGAATTTCATGATGACGGGAAAAATCAGAATTTTTTACGAAATCCATTGGAGCACGCCGGAAATTCCAACAAAGAAACAGTGGTTCCCAACCCAGCCGAAAGAATGTCGAAGGCGGGTTGCTTTGGCCAAAAACAACCCGCACGAATCCACAAAGTGACCGCCGGATTCCCGCTCCCCCGGGCCGCCGGATGTCCGCTTCCCGGGGCCGCCGGATTCCCGCTCCCAGCCGCCGGATGTCCGCTACCCGGGGGGGGTTATGGACTGTACCATGGGCACCCACCGGGAGC
>CAWUOD010000827.1:0-1745 GCA_963923115.1 uncultured Singulisphaera sp. | reverse complement strand
TGTATAAGAGACAGTGGATGGCTGGTGAGCCTAGGCTCCAAGGCTCGAACGAAAACGGTGAAAAGGTGATTCATCCTCCCGCAAAGGCGGATAGTATCATTCTTTTATGGATGGGAGGTGGAATGGCGGCTCCGGATACTTTTGATCCAAAAAAATATGTTCCCTTTAAACCTGGAGTGCCGGTCGCCGAAGTGGAGAGTACTTTTCCGCCGATTGACACAGCCGTTGACAACATCAAAATCACCGCCGGAATGGAAAAAATCGCCCGGGTTATGGACCGCGGCACACTAATACGATCGCATGTGCTCCCCGACTTGGGAAGTATTTTGCATTCACGCCACCAGTATCATTGGCATACCGGATATGTGCCCCCACAAACGGTGGCGTGCCCTCATATAGGATCCTGGATCGCAAGGGTCCTTGGCCCCAAAAACCCCGTTATTCCCGCCTTTATCAATATTGGCCAACGACTAGATGGCGTCGGTGAGCAGGAGGAATTGAAAGCTTTTACCACCGCCGGTTTTTTTGGAGGAGAATTTGGCCCAATGAATCTCCCTTTTCCTGAGGAGGCCGCCCAATCGGTTAAACCTCCCAAGGGGATGCAGCCGTCCCGTTTTGAAAATCGAAACGCTTTTTACCGGCGTTTGGTGGATCAATCTCCAAACAGGGAATGGTTAAGCGACTTTCAACAGGAATCCATGATGCGATCAATGGATAATGCATACCGCCTTCTTTCCGCCAAGGAACGCGCTGCTTTTGACATTTCTCTTGAACCCAGGGAGAGTTTTGAAAAATACGATACAGGCCGTTTCGGTCGGGGCTGCTTGTTGGCAAGGCGATTGGTCGAGGCGGGTGCCCGTTTTCTTGAGGTTACCACAGAATATGTACCTTTTTTGAATTGGGACACCCATGCCAACGGGCACACCACCTTAAAGGAGATGAAAAAACAAATTGATGGCCCTGTTGCGCAATTGATTTTGGACCTTGAGGCCAAGGGTTTACTTGACCGTACTCTGGTTGTTTTGGCGAGCGAATTCAGCCGTGACATGATCATGGAAGGTAAGCCCGGGTCCAAAGCAACGGATCAGGCCACCGAAAATGTCAACTTGCTCAAGGAACTTAAACACTACGGCCAGCACAGGCATTTCACAGGTGGGTCGTGTGTGATGATGTGGGGTGGGGGCGTAAGGAAAGGGCATTTGTTTGGTGCCACAGCTTCCCAAAGACCTTTCATGGCGATCAAGGATCCGTTGACTGTGACTGACTTGCATGCAACAATTTTTACCGCCATGGGAATTAGTCCCAAGACTGTGTTTGAAGTGGAAAAACGACCATTTTATGCCACCGAAGATGGAAAAGGTGTTCCCGCCATGGGCATCTTTGGGGCCTAAAAACAAATGATTTGTCGTTCTGGTTTTAACGGGTCCCAAACAAACCCCGTCGCATCATCACAGCGCCTTTGTAGGATTTTATAACCTCCACAACCACCCATTCATCGCGTTTTGTGTCATATCGGGCCCAAACCAGTGCTCTAAAAATGGATAGGACTGCGTTTGGATCTTTTAAGGCCATTGGGGTTCCACCCGGGTAGTAAGTCCGGGATCCCTGGTAATCGTGAACCAGGCATCCCTCGTAGTGGTTCATCCCACCATAACCCCCAATTCTTCCTCCGCGAGTATTCCGTTCATCTACAAGATAGTATTCAAGCTCCCCTCGCCTTGATTCCTTGACAGCTTTCGCCGCGT
>CAWUOD010000826.1:0-1746 GCA_963923115.1 uncultured Singulisphaera sp. | reverse complement strand
TTTGAATCCTGACCTTTCCTTGCCAAAGTTGAAAGATGTGCATTTCCGCAACTAAATTGAGAAAACTCCTTAAAATTAGACCAGTACCCTCCGTACAGTGCTAACCTAAAACCATTTTTTAACAAAGGCTTTAAGATCTTTTTGCGATCTGCATCCGCACCACCCACAAACATTATGTCTGGTCCATCCATGTCTGATGGAAAATCAGGTGGAAGGCTGTGAGAATCCCTGTTATATCCGAAAGGACAATAACTAATCCGTGGGCATTCGATTTTTTTTAAATCGGCAAGGTTAGAGTTCCTCGTTGAAAAAACAGCATCATATTGGGGAAGTGCCCTTAAAAACCATGGGGCATAGTGGGCATTGTTCCAGGGATCATCAGTAAGATAATTTAAGGTTTGAACGCCCTCTTTTCTTAACCGGGAAAGAGAATGATAATCGAGGGGGGCAATTCCAATTGCCAGAAGTATTGAGTATCCCCCTGCTATACAATTCGCAACAACATCTTTACCAAATGATTCAAGTCTTTGAGGTCTGCGTCCACAAAATCTCCATAAGACTGATTGTAACAATCTTGAACCATAAAAAGCGTTCCTTACATCTTTGATTTCTGTTCTTAAACCCAATTTATTTGCAGCTTTAAAAAAATGGGCTCCAACATGGAAACTTTCGGGGTTCCCAACAATCAAAATATTGTCAATAAGCAATTATGAGCCTAATCAGGCAAGGACCGTCTTGATTGCGTAAGCTATACCGTTTGAGGCCTTTTCAACAGAAAAATCAGAAACTTTATTCCTGCATTTATTTCGAATTTCGGGATCACCCGCTAATTTTAGAGCCGAATCAAGGCACTCGGCAAGGCTTCGGACATCACCGTTTTTGAAAATTTCTCCCGTTTGTCCGGGAAAAATCAGGTCTTCAGCACACCCGACAGAACTTGAAACCACGGCAGGCAAACCATGGTGTAGAGCTTCATTCACTACAAGACCCCAAGTTTCTCCCCAGATACTGGGGAGCACCAATAAATCGGAAGCATGATAATACCGACTCAGTTCATGCTGTTTCTTGAATCCGACATGTTTGAGGGAAATATGGAATTGGTTCGCATCAGATTCCAATTTCTGACGCAATTCCCCATCACCGACCAACAGAACAAAGAATTTTGACTTTTTCGAAGAATCGATTCGACTTATTGCCTCCAGAATCAAACCGGGTGCTTTTCTTAAGCTTAATTTGCCACAAAACATTACTACAATTTGGTTAGGATGCGCCCCTATTTCCTTGCGAACATCCTCACGAACAGTCGACCGAAAGGAATCCCCTGTTTGAAAAGGCGTGGGATCAACACAATAAGGTGAAAACATTCGCGGATCTGTTTGAAATCCCAAGCGATGGTAATGTTCCTGCGAGCGTTTTCCTACATGAAGCAAAGCTTGAAAATTTCGATAAAACCGTTTGAGAAAGACATCCCTTAAAATTCGTTTGATTGGCCCCCTTGTCCTTGCCTGGTCATTGGTTTCGGCACGGAAGATCATTGGTCTTGTGAATTTTTTTGCAATTTTTACAGCCTCGGAATGAAACTTGGGGCTATATCCAACGGATAAAATCACATCGGGGTCCACCTGGGCAATGGCTTCTGACAATCCCCTGGTAGTCACTTCCGCATCAGATTTTGCTCCACCGTTTGCGGATTTGGAAAGAAAAATCGAATTGTAACCACCAAGGAGGTCTACATCCCAGGCAAAA
>CAWUOD010000825.1:0-1748 GCA_963923115.1 uncultured Singulisphaera sp. | reverse complement strand
AAACAAAAAATCCCCATGAACACAACTTTCAACTTAATCCATCTGGCCCGGGATAGGGATTCATGGTTTTGTTATCCGCAACGGCACAACGGGTGTTTATGATCCGAGACTTTATTCCTGGGCAGGACCCGGAAGGGAGGTTTTACCGAAAAAAGAAGGAATACCCGCGACAGGGATCGAACCTGTGACCGACGGTTTAGAAAACCGTTGCTCTATCCACTGAGCTACGCGGGCCTCCATAGTGCTACTTTCGGGTGAATTGGTCAAAAAAGCAAGGGATCCACATTGTTTTCCCAAGGATTTCCTTCCAGCTGGTCCTGTTGGGGCCACCTGAAAAAAACCCTTTTTCAGGCACCGAATTTCGTGGGTAAAAAGGGCCCCTTTTCATAAAAAATACCCAATGGAAAGCAAGAGCGAGAGGCACCGTAACGACCGCCTCTGTTCGCGGATTTTCCCGAGGAAATCACTTTGTCCAGCTCACCTCCCCCTCCTTCAAATGTCCTTGGAAGCTCCGAACCCCTGAATATTTCCGATGAGCTTCGCGATAGCTACCTGAATTACGCCATGAGCGTGATTATCAGTCGGGCCCTCCCCGATGTGCGCGATGGGCTGAAGCCATCCCAGCGGCGAATCCTTGTTGCGATGAACGACCTGAACCTTGGGCCCTCCTCGGCCACAACCAAGTGCGCGGGTATCGTCGGCGAAACGATGAAACGCTACCATCCCCACGGCGAACAGGTCATTTATCCGACCCTGGTCCGAATGGCCCAGGATTGGAACATGCGCCACCGGCTTGTGCATAGCCAGGGGAATTTTGGGTCGATCGCCGGCCTTCCACCCGCCGCGATGCGTTATACCGAAGCCCGTCTGACCCCGGTCGCTTCGGAACTTCTTACCGACCTCGACCGGGACACCGTCGATTTCATCGACAACTACGACGGAAAGTACCGCGAACCGCTTGTGCTTCCCGCCCGGTTCCCCAACCTCCTTGTCAACGGTTCCGATGGTATCGCCGTGGGCATGGCGACCGAGATCCCGCCCCACAACCTTCGCGAGGTTTGCGAGGCGGCAATTCGGGTGATCGACGACCCATCCGTCTCCATCCCGGAAATTATGGAGATCCTCCCCGGTCCCGATTACCCCACGGGAGGAATCATTTGCGGTCGCCAGGGCATTCTCGATGGCTATATGACCGGGCGTGGCCGTGTCACGCTTCGGGCTCGTTGCGACATCAAGGAAGAAGGACGCTCCGCCCAAATCATCATCCGCGAAGTTCCATTCCAGACGACCCGCAATTCGCTCGCCGAAAAAATTAGCGAACTGGTCAAGGACGAGCGCATCAAGGGGATTTCCGATGTCCGTGACGAATCGAGCCAGCGTGGCGGCGAGCCTGTCCGCCTGGTTGTGTACCTGAAACAGGGACACGACCCCCATCTCGTCCTGAACCAGCTTTACCAATATTCGCCTTTGGAGCGGACAGCCAGCATCATTTTGCTGGCGCTTGTGGATGGCCGTCCCCGCGTGCTTTCCATCAAGGAAATGCTCGAATGCTTTGTGCGACACCGGGTTCAGGTCATTCGCCGCCGCACCGAACACGACCTTCGCGAAGCCAAACGCCGCTCCCACATCCTCGAGGGACAGCTCATCGCGATCGCGAGCCTCGACGAGGTGATCCACATCTGCCGCAACAGTCCAAGTCGGTCCGAGGCCCGTGAAAGGCTCATGGGTCTTGAGGTTTCGGCCGCGGT
>CAWUOD010000824.1:0-1749 GCA_963923115.1 uncultured Singulisphaera sp. | reverse complement strand
TTTTCGAATCGGACCATTGTGTTGGCGCTGTGGTCCCAACGACATGGGCGTCCGAATTGGGGCCCCGAAATTGGGTCCAATCACCTGTGCCTAAAGCGAATAGGGCAACGACTTCGAAAAACATGGGGAATTTACCTCGTTTCGGGAGGGAGAAGCCTTTTGGGCCTGGCCGAGTAATGTGAAGCAGTCAGGACCTGGGTGAATTTGCCTTCGGGTAATTCCCCAGAGCCATGTCACAGGTAGGATGTGCTTAATCTGGGAGATTTTGTTTCTGTTGGCAATCCGATTAGTTCCCCATTTGTGTCAAAAACCCTACCGAAATCCTAACAACCCAACAATGTGCAAGGATGTTCCCTTTTTTGAGGCTCCCATTACCCTTCACCAATCCCATTAGATCCAATCCGACATATTGATTACGATTTTTCCGCCATTCTTTCCCCCCTTCATTTCCTCACCCAATGGATAGAATAAAGGATGGAACGGTGGTCATTACCCACCTGAGCCGTTTCCTGCCTGGTCGACCTTGTCCAGTGCCTGATCCGACCCTCCTACCCGGTCGATCCCATGAAACATGTTTCTCAATTGGTTTTGGCTGTTTTTTTTGCCCTTTCCGGGGCCAATTGGGCCCGGGCGGACGAATCCTCGGCTACCCATCGCCAAACCATTCAACTTCTCCAGACCCATTGCGCGGAATGTCACGGCCCCACCCAGCAAAAGGGTGGTTTTCGAGTCGATGACCCCAAAGCCCTGAAAGAGGGCGGGGATTCGGGCGAGGCGGGCATTGTCCCGGGAAAACCGGGTGAAAGCTCCGTCCTCCTTCGCATCACAGGCGAAAAAGGGAAGCGTATGCCCCCCAAGGGCCCACCCCTGCCCGAAGGGGATACCAAACTGATTCGGGAATGGATCGGGGTGGGCGCTCCCTGGCCCGCGGATTTCAAGGTTAGCCAGAAAAAGACCCATTGGGCGTTTCAGCCTCCCCTGCGCGCACCACTTCCCGAGGTGGGTGATCCCCATTACGCCAAAAATCCGATCGACCGCTTCCTGTTCGCCTCAATGGCAAAGGCGGGACTCAAACCCAACCCCCGGGCGGACAAATCGACCCTGATCCGTCGGGTGTCCCTTGACCTGACCGGGCTACCTCCAACCCCCCAGCAGGTTCGCGCCTTTTTGGCGGATACCCGTCCCGATGCCTATGCGCGCATGGTGGACCAATTTCTGGCTTCGCCCGCTTATGGCGAACGGATGGCCCGACCGTGGCTCGATCTTGCCCGCTATGCGGACAGCAAAGGTTTTGGATCTGATCCCTTGCGGCTTTACATTTGGCGCTACCGCGACTGGGTGATTGATGCCTTCAACAAAAATCTCCCCTACGACCAGTTCACGATAGAGCAGCTTGCCGGAGACATGCTTCCCGGCGCCCGAAGCGACCAGATTCTTGGGACGGCGTTTCATCGGAACACCATGACCAACACCGAAGGGGGCACCGACAACGAGGAGTTCAGGATCGCGGCGGTCAAGGACCGCGTGGACACCACGATGCAGGTCTGGATGGGGCTGACGGCGGGATGCGCCAAATGTCACAGCCACAAATTCGACCCGTTGACGCAGCGGGAGTATTATCAGATTTTTGCCATCTTCAATCAGACCGAAGATGCGGACAATGACGATGACCTTCCGCGGCTCCCCACCCCGACAAAAGACCAGGACTGTCTCTTATACACATCTCCGAGCCCACGAGACCAGAGAGGA
>CAWUOD010000823.1:0-1750 GCA_963923115.1 uncultured Singulisphaera sp. | reverse complement strand
TCTACACAAGGAGTATCGTCGGCAGCGTCAGATGTGTATAAGAGACAGCGAATAGCCAAAGAAAAAAAATGTCTTGCCCGCGCGGTTTATCATAAATTGCTCGACCCTGATCACAAAAAGCTGCGTTCCTTAGTCGTGGATAAATCATTGGTTCATGTTAATTCAGGTTATTGTACCTTGCTTGAACCCAAATCGATTAGTCAGGGAACCTTTGCGGCCTGGGTTTCCGGTCGAAATCCATCCACTTATGTCGCTGTTCACTATTTTAAATTGATTGATTTTACTTTTGGTGCATCTTCGCTTGAACCAGCGTGGAAACTGAAACGGATTGGATGTTCCGGCCAGCGTGGTATTGTTGGCGACAAAAATGGTCCAACCTGGGACTCCGTCCAAAACCATATCGTCTATGAACATCCGGATGGAAGGGAGGCTGCCTTTGATATTCACACTTCCTGGGTTAACCCGGATAATTTCCCCGGATATGTGGATCAGGAGGTTCAGTTTCGTTTTGACAATGGGGTCTGGAATGCATCCCAACGAAAGCGAGGAGTTGAACTTGTGGTTGAGGGGCGAACCCCCAACGAACTGAAAACCAATATCAACAATCACTATAACGCCACAACTTTGGAGCCTTGGGGGGTAAGGCGGTCAAGAGGTTATGGGCTTGAGGTCATCGAGCGCTTTTTTGAGGAGGTGGCTTTTGTTGAATGGGGCGGGAACGCAGTTGGGCGCCCTTCCCGTTTGGAGTTGGTTCAGCAGATGGAATACGCAGATCTTTCTTCAGATCGAAATGTGGTGGCAATGGTTCAGGCAACAGAAGCCATTTTGGGCCATGCTGCAAAAGGCAGGCCGGGAGGGACGGTTGAGGTTAATGGGGTAAATGGCGGATTGGTTCTTGGTTTTCCCGGAGAAAGAACCCGTGAAGTTCTTTATGAGCCCGAGGTATAACCTCCACAACCCCCGGTCCCCTTTCAAACCCCTGTTCCCTTGGGTAACCTGACTAGGACTCTAAGGAATTTCGAATGAGCAATTTCATCCAACATCCCCATGAACCGGTTTCGAATCGAAACAGGGAAGACCTGACAGATACCGAACCGCGTTCACTTCGGACTTTCACCCCGACCCAGGCGGTCCTTGGGGAATCTGCCGGAGTGTTTCATTGGACTCCGGAGGGGCGAAGATTATACGATTTTTCCTCCGGGGTGCTGGTTGCCAACCTTGGCCACAACCCTTGCAAATGGATGGAAAGGTTTTTTCACCATATGGGTTACAAAAACCTTCCTTTTCATGGACAAACCATAACTTTCCAGGGCATCCCAAGTGCCGAGTATGACAAATCACCCGGGGAGTTTTTTCGCGCTGCTCCCATGACCGCCTACAACGCGGTTACGCCTGTGGAGGTGGCTGCAAACAGGATGTTGCTCGATCTGATGAAGGGAAGGCCGGGTGGCGGAAGAATGGATCAGGTCATGTGGGCTGCTTCCGGTTCAGAGGCGGTTCAAAAGGCCCTTTGGTCTTGTCTTGCCAGGGATTCTTCAAGGGACATAATTCTTGCCACGCGGTTTGGTTTCCATGGCAAGAAAGGATTATCCCATGCCATTACCGGGAGCGAGCACGACAAGGAGCGGGACCCAAGAGTAAGGTTTATATCATTCCCCATGGCAGAGCGGGATGATTTATCACAGCGGTGTGAAACATTTGATTTCGGCCCATATGAAAGGGAATTGGAAAAGCTATTTAAAGAGTTTGG
>CAWUOD010000822.1:0-1754 GCA_963923115.1 uncultured Singulisphaera sp. | reverse complement strand
ATCCTCTCTGGTCTCGTGGGCTCGGAGATGTGTATAAGAGACAGGTGCTGGACAGGATACAAAGGCTCCAGGCCGAATGTAGCCGGATGATCGATGTTTCCAACGATTTCAACCGTTTTGCCCGCCTGCAGGATCTGGATACCAGACCCGAGCGAATGGATGCCGTTCTTGGGGAATTGCTCGATTTTTTTGGGCCAACCGCCCGTGCCACCAACATTGAGGTTCGGACATTTTTTCCATCCGACATACCTTTAGTCAATCTTGATCGGGATGTATTCAAGCAGGCGATTCTGAATCTTTTGCTAAACGCCCTCCAGGCCATGCCCACTGGTGGCGAACTTACCATACAAGTGCGGATCGAGAATGGCCGATGTGTTCTCAGGATCATCGACACCGGCCATGGAATGCCTCCGGAGGTGGTTTCCCGGGTATTCAAACCATATTACACGACCAAGCCAGGCGGAAGCGGATTGGGATTGGCGACAAGCCGGAAAATTATTGAGGCTCATGGGGGAACCATTGGCGTGGAGTCCGAGCCGACGCGTGGGACATGCTTCACGATTACTCTTCCCGTCTTTGGTGATCATGCCGTAAAAGGGATTCAGGAACCAACACAGGAGCCGATCCATGTCCACAAACACAGCTCGTGAAGCACTCGCCTCGGTTCAGGGAAAGATCGTCCCATTGTCCGAAGCGATGGTTCCCGCACTCGATAGGGGATTCCTTTTCGCCGATGCGGTTTATGAAGTGCTTCGGGTTTATCGTGGTCGAATGTACCTTTCATCGGGGCATTTCCGGAGGCTTGAGAGGAGCCTCGCGGCGATTCGAATCGAAGGGGTCAATGTTTCCCTTTTGGAGAAACAGGTCGAGGCCCTTATTCGTCAGGGTGGCTTCGGAGAAGCGATAGTTTATATCCAGATCAGTCGTGGCGTCGCGCCCCGGGCACATCCGTTTCCCGCGGGTATCAAGCCTTTTGAGTTCTTTTATGTTGCCGATTTTGAGGACCGTGCCGCGCCCCTTCGCGAAACCGGAGTTGCCGTGTCGCTTCAGCCGGATATCCGTTGGGGCCGCTGTGACATCAAATCAACAAATCTGCTTGGAAATGTTTTGGCTTTGCAGGCGGCAAAGGAGAAAGGCGCATTTGAAGCCATTCTCCACAAGGAGGATGGAACCGTCACGGAGATGACCCACACATCCTTTTTTGCGGTCAAGGACAACATTATTTGGACCCATCCCTCCGGGCCAAGAATCCTCCCGAGTATCACTCGAGACCTGATATTTGAACTATGTGAAAAAATCGGTCAGCCAATTCGTTCCCATGCCGTGGCTCTCAAGGATCTCATGGGATTTGATGAAATGTTTCTAGGGGGTACAACCGCCGAAATCATCCCGATTATTTCGGTTGATGGAAAAGCCGTAAGCCAGGGGCGCCCTGGTCCAATAACATTAAGTTTGCGCGACGCCTTTCGAACCCACATCCGGCAATGGTTGGATCAGCCATCCGAAGATCGTTCAGGTGATTTTTCCGACTGATCGGTTTTCAACGAAAAAGGCCGAGGGGGTGTTATCCCCACCCGACCCAACGAATGGATTCCAATAGGATCCCGGCTACCCGAGGAACGAGGGGTAAATCCCCTTTTTTGTTTCAACCATTTCCTCCTTGAAGAGACCAGCCACCTTTCGTTTGGCGATGCGGTCTGCGATTCGGGGGAAAAATTTTGTGATAAATGAAATTCGTTTCGCGTCCCGGGTGA
>CAWUOD010000821.1:0-1764 GCA_963923115.1 uncultured Singulisphaera sp. | reverse complement strand
CTGTCCAATCCTTGCTTTCAAAACTTGCCCAAAATCCGGAAGCTCTTCAATCTCTCCATCAACAAAGTATCCAAACTTACAACAGGTATTTTTCCAAAAAAAACAAACTGGATCAATTGGATGCCCGATTGCGAATGTTGATCAAAAGTTCCCATAATTAACCCGTGTCCCAGTCCACTCCCATTTTGGATATTTCCGTAAAGCCTAAAACCGGCCAGATGCCCTCTTTAACCACAAATCAACAAACGGAATCTCCGAGGAATCAGGACAAAAGTCCCGGACGGCGCTCGACCATTATCCGGATCAAAAATCGCCTCAAGAAAACCAGGTGGTATGAAATCCCGGCCTACCGGCTTATTGGTAGGGCCGCTTGGCCTCAACTTCCCATGTTTGCATTGGTGGCGGCGTTGGGAATTCTTTCGGCGATTTTCGAAGGAACCACCTTTGGACTTCTTGCCGCCGCATTGGACCTGTTGGCGAACCGGAACAATGCGGCGATTTTTGCCGAGGGAACATTCATCGGCAATCTGTTTCTTGGTTGGTCCCTTCCGGCAAAATTTGTCCTTGTCGTGGTGTCCGCCGTCTTTTGCCAGGTTTTACGCTCCATTACCACCATCACCGCAAGTCTCTCCAACACCGTTTTGGCTTCCCGGATTGCCGCCGGGGTCCAGCGTATGATTTTCGAGGAAATCCTCCGTTTCGATTTCGCCTCCGCAAGCAAATTCAAAGCGGGCGAACTCACCAGCCATGTGACCAGCCACGGCGAAGCGGTGGCCTTTGCCCTTCGAAATGGCCTTGAGATGTTAATCAACTTTGCCACCATCACCGCCTATGTCACGATCTTGTGCTTCATCTCGATCCCACTTTTTGCCTGCACAATCATTCTCTTCTCCTTTGTGATTTTCATTCAGAAATCGCTGTCCAAAAAAATCCGGTCGTTGTCCCTTTCCCTACAGGAAATCTCCGCAAAACTTTCCCGGCGAATCGTCGAGACAATCACCGCCCTTCGCCTTATCCACTCCTACCACGCGCAACATTCGGCCCACCGCCAGGTTACCGAACTTCAGGACGCCTTTATGGCAAACCTCCTCTCCCTTCAGAAGCGCATGGCGATAATCTCCCCGATTGCGGATTCCATCATGGTCATGGGGCTTGGGGCGTTTCTCCTGACGGGCTTTTTCCTCTTTCGCCATGACCAGGCCCACATGCTGCCCAGTCTCTTGACATTCGTTGCTGTCCTGAATCGCCTCTCGGTGCGTGTCAGCAATGTCACCGGAACCTGGGCCCAAATCACATCGACCGTGGCGCGCTTGCGTATTGTGGATGAGTTGTTTCAATCCGAAGGGCTTCAATATACACGCAAAGGCGGGCATCCCTTCCTTGGCCTCAAGTCCAAAATCTCCTTTGAAAATGTAACCCTCCAATATCCCGGTCGTGATACGCCCGCTGTCAATCGCGTTTCCTTTTCGATCCCAAAAGGATCTTCGGTGGCCTTGGTTGGGCCCTCGGGCGGCGGTAAATCCTCCCTGGCGGACCTGCTCTTGGGACTCTATGAACCCACCAGCGGAATCATCCGAATCGATGGACAGGACCTTTTGACCATCGATACCGCTTCCTGGCGAAATCGTATTGGTGTGGTCAGCCAGGACACAATTCTCTTTAACGCCACCGTGCGGGAAAATATTGCCTTCGCCCGACCCGAAGCCAGCTTTGAACAAATCCAGGCTGCCGCCCAGGACGCTCAGGCGGCGGCATTCATCAACG
>CAWUOD010000820.1:0-1764 GCA_963923115.1 uncultured Singulisphaera sp. | reverse complement strand
AAAGAGTTTGCCTCTCCTTTTCAATATAACCCTGATGCGCTGATCGTATCCGGACTCGGCAAAAGCTACGGTTTCACCGGGTGGAGGGTTGGTTTTGCCCACGGCCCCAAGGACTTGATTCAGCAAATGATCAAACTTCAACAATTTATTTATGTTTGCACACCCACACCCGCTCAACATGCGATACCCACCGCCCTGGATTGTGATATCACCCCCTTGATTCAAATTTACAAAGAGAAAAGGGATTTCATTTCCGATCAACTTCAGGGAGCATTTCCCCATCAAAAACCCGAAGGCGCCTTCTACCTTTTCCTCCCGGTTCCAAATGGCTGGACTGGAACATCATTCGTTTCTGAAGCCATTCGGCGGGAACTTCTGATCATCCCGGGAAATGTATTCGGAGAGAGAGACACGCATTTTAGGGTAAGCTACGCGGCATCCAGGGAAACGCTGGAAAAGGGTGTCAAAATCCTCCTCGACATTGCAAACCAATCTCCTTGTTGATTTCCCAAAAGATTCACTCCTTCTGTTGGAACAAGCGAAACAAGCCCGCTACATCACTATGGGAAACATGGGGAAAATACAAAGCTTTTGATTACCTCTACATAAGGCCATCTCCAGTTGCCCCGGATGACCATTCAGGTTAACAATGCGATAGGGCTTAAAAATCCCCAATAATCGAAGGCGAGCGCCTCCGGGTGCCGCCCCTACTAAAGGATCCTGCAGATGATGCGTATGTTGGGCTTTTTGGTGGCGAGTGCTCTGGTTTTTTCCAGTTCACTCCAAGGACAAGAAACACCCGCCAAAGGAAAGGCCTATGCCCTTCTGGTTGGTGTGGGAGCCTACCAGGACAGCCAGATTAAGCCTCGTCCCAACGCTGAAAAGGACGCGGTCGCCATTTCCAAAGTTCTTTCCGACCATGGCCATTTGGGCATAGGGAAAGATGATTTACGGCTCGTAATCAGCAACTCTGCAAAGGTCCAAGGGGCAATCGAGGCTACAAAGGCCAACATTGTAAAAGAACTCAACTGGATAGCAAAAGCAGCTGGCCCTCAAGACCTTGTTTTTCTGGTTATGATTGGATCTGGAGGACCGCTTGGCGACACTGGCGATCGAAGGGGATATTTTGCCAGCGACTCTACATTTGCCGGACGAAATGAAACCGCTGTCTCCGCCACAGAGGTGGGGGAAATTCTAAAAAACTGCAAAGCGGACCGCTTTGTTTCTTTTGTTGATGTTAACTTCAACGGTTTCACAGCAAAAGGACGCGGGGTTGCTGAAGCCACTCTGGGCCAAAACCCATACAAGGAATTTCTCGGGGACGATGGCACAGATGAACATGGCCCAGCATCAGGCCGGGTAGTTTATCTTTCCAACCTGGGGCTTTCTCCATCTCTCGATCTCCCAGACCATGGGGTTTTCGGGAAAGTGATCGCCGAAGGATTGGATGGCAAGGCTGACCGCGAAGGTTATGAACCCGACGGCGTGATTGATATCGACGAGATGACGGATTATCTGCGCAAGACCCTACCGGAAATTTGCCGCAAGGAAGGCAAAACCAAAACCGAAAAAGAACAGATGCCAATCGTTCTTGGTGGGTTGAGGAGCCACTTTATTCTAACGCAAAATCCTCCGGCTTTGGCAAAATCAAAGGCAAGGGCCGAAGCCTTTTCCAAACTGGTAGCGGACAAAAAAATACCGGCAAAATTCAAGGATGAGGCTGTCTCTTATACACATCTCCGAGCCCACGAGACCAGAGAGGAT
>CAWUOD010000819.1:0-1767 GCA_963923115.1 uncultured Singulisphaera sp. | reverse complement strand
AGGATTTGGATGAGGCCGAAGGTGAAGAGGAGTCAGATGAGGATTTGGATGAGGATGAAGGTGAAGAGGAGTCAGATGAGGATTTGGATGAGGCCGAAGGTGAAGAGGAGTCAGATGAGGATTTGGATGAGGACGAAGGGGAGTTTGATGAGGATGGGGACCTCGATCTGAATGACCAAAGCGTTGAGGAAGGCGAGGATTTCGGTGATTTGCCCGCGAATTCCGGCGAACCCCCTACGGACTCGATGGTCCTTGAGGAATCGCTTCCGCTTCCTGAACCGATAGATCCTTTTGAACCCTACACACAACCGGACCCGCAATCCACACAGGAATCCTCCCCCGGTGAGATGGATACCCAAAGTGGATCAACGGACAATGACCATTCGCCGCCTGCCAGGACAGGGGAGCCGTAGCCATGAGCATGAGAACGATGCGTTTGCAATTGGGCCTTGTGGTCATGGGGGGCGCTGTTTTGATGGCCTTCATGATCATCCTTTTTGGCAGCATGCCCCATATTTGGGAAAAAGGGGATGAATATTACGCAAAATTCAATGACGCTCCGGGTGTTTCGAACGGGACGCCTGTCCGGCGTTCGGGTGTGAGGGTGGGGCAGGTCACGGGGCTGGAACTGGAGGAGGAAACCGGGGCGGTCCTTGTCCGGTTCTCCCTTGTTAACCCATTCAAGCTTCGAAAGCATGAGATCCCCACCCTTTCCACGGGCCTTTTGGCGAATGACGCGACCATCGACCTGACTCCTGATTCGGACATCAAGGAGCGGGATATTCTTGAGATTGGCTCGGTTGTGGAAGGCCGCAGGGCCGCGACCGTCAACTCGCTTTTGCAAGGCGCCTCGGCGGTGGTCCCCTCAACCCAGGAGGCCCTGGACGAAATGCGCAAAAGCCTTCAAAAACTCGAAAAGCTCTCGCCTTTGTTGACCGAGTCGCTCAAGGAGGTGAGGGATCTTGCCAAGGATGTGCGCGCGGCGGTCCCGGAAATAAAGGATGGTGCGTTGGCAACCTTCAAGGAATATGAAAAATTCGGCAAGCAGGCCAATGAGGCGCTTCCCCGGTTTCAGGCCAACTTTGAAAAAGGGGTGGCCGATATACGGGAAACCGCGAAAGCGGCGACCGCGACATTCCGGGACATCGACAAAATCGGGGGCGATATCAGCGCGGCCGCAAGACAGATCGGTGGAACGGCCGAGCGGCTTGATCGCTTTGTCCAGCAAAACTCCGACAAACTGAGCAAGACAATCGACAATACCAGCGAGACCATCAATCGCATTGGCAATGTCCTCAACGACGACAACCAAAAACAGATTGCGGCGATCCTCAAAAACAGCAAAAAAGCCAGCGATCGCTTCGATGGAATGGCGCAAAACCTTCTTGATGTGTCCCAGGAGGTGCAGGAGGCAGTGAAGTGGTTTGTCCAGTTCACGCGCCAACTTGACGAGGCGGCAGATCCGGCAAAGGCCCGTGGCGGGTCAAGGGCCTCGGCCCCTCGACCCCTCGGAGCGCTTCCCAATTTCCCGGGTGGTTCCGCCTCGGGGGGAAGCTATATGCCTGGCGTGATTGCCTCCAACACGCGACCAACCGGATTTGGCAACCCTGCGGGAGGAGGTATTCCCGCGATCACCACTTCCCAGAATTCCGCCAATCCTCCGGCTGTAACATCGCCCAATCCCCGATCGTCGTCTGGCTCGCCCATACCCTCCCTCACGACGCCGGGGGGGACTCCGGTCTGTCTCTTATACACATCTGACGCTGC
>CAWUOD010000818.1:0-1771 GCA_963923115.1 uncultured Singulisphaera sp. | reverse complement strand
CAACAACAGTCGAAGACCATTTTTGAAAAAGATTTAATCTCCTGAATCGGAATTTATCAGGCCAAAGGAAGACCCTTCCTGGCCTCGATCCGGATGGCGGCATCGTGTGGGCATGCGTTGACGCAGGCGGGTTTTTGACCCCATTGGCCGCTGCAAAGATCACATACCACCGCGACCTGTTTAATCAATTTTTCGCTTACATCAATGACTTCGCCCTCGGCGGCTTTCACCCCGGCCGGGAGTTCCGCCTCGTGGACCCCGTCAAGCCTCAAGTCAAATAGTGTTTCCCGGTCCTTGCCTGTCGCCTCGACCGTGGCGACTATCCGGTTTTTTCCGGGACGAATAACATTGTCTTTTTTGTCGACGAGATACTCCCTCCTCCCCTGTTTATAACCCCATTTGGGATCGTCTGAAAGCAATTTTGTGTTGATCGCGACGCTGGATGGGGCGTTGGGACAAGTTAGGGATATCCGGAATTGACCGGATGCATTCCATTCCTCCCAATCCAGGTGAAAATCAAGGGCGAAGGAGACCGGTCCCTTATGGGGAAGATAGGGGGTGTTGATCCGCTTTTGGTAATAAAATTCCAATCCGTTCACAAAAGGGGGCCGCATATCCCCCAGGATTTGCCATTTGGAATCAACCGGAAGCGAGCATTGCCAGCCCGCGCATCCCTCGGGTATGACTCCCCTGTCATGAATCTGGATCGAGCCATAGGGGCAATTGTTGGCGCAAAGCCCGCAACCAATGCACCAATCCTCGATGACAATCTGTCGGTTGTTTCCCCGGTGGATCGAACCAACGGGACAACCGATCATGCACACAGGGTCCATGCAGGACCGACAGGCCGCCGGAACAAGATGGTTTCCAAACCGTGGGCCATCAAGAAAAAGACGGCTTCTTCCGTCTTCATGGGTGTCGACGCAAGCCCGGACACATTCATCACAGCGGGTACACTTGTCGAGGTCGATCAGCATCAGGCTTTGGCCTTGCATCAACCCGAGAGCTTTCGCCCGTTCGGAATATTGGGCGTTTGTGGCGTCACCCCCCGATTGGGGTTCGGTCATTTTGTCATTTTGGGCCCGGGTGGTGATCTCCTCAATAATTTTGAGACATGTGGCAGGGGATTGCTCGACAATTTCCTCAAAAACATGCTTGGGAATTCGGAACAAATGGACCAGGGATTCATCCTTGCGCCATTTCGCCGGGCGAACCTGGTGGGACTCACCGGGATCGCCATGTACATAAGCGACACATGAGGCACTACGGGGAAGGCCTGAAAGGACACCCATTTCACCAAAAGTTTCACCTTTACTCAAATAGGAGATTGTAAAACCAAGACCGGATTTTTGATGAATCGGTTTTATGGTGCCGGGCAGTATCGTCTCAACCAAACGCCTACCAAACGAGGTTTTTTCCAGATCGGACCACTGCTTGGGATCCTTGTTCAATGTGGAGAGGAAAGCGCGAAGTGTCGGGTTATCTGGCAAGGGAAAAAGTGAACAAATTTTTGTGTCGGAAAATGGGGATTTGATAAAGTCGTTTAGGGCATAAGCCCAATCCTGTTTGGAGTCACCGCTAAGTTGCAAAGCATCGGTGGCATCCCCGATAATTTTGGAAAGTGTCTGCCCAAGGCCAAGGAATGGATTTGTCTCTCCTTCGGAGATGGTCGGCAAACCAAGAACACGCGAGAACTCAATAGCTTTGGACCAGTCAGTAATATCCCCAATGGATATCAGATCGGTCTGGTTTTTCATGGCTTGTACCAAGC
>CAWUOD010000817.1:0-1774 GCA_963923115.1 uncultured Singulisphaera sp. | reverse complement strand
CATTCGCAGAAATCGAATCGATATTCATCGAACCGCTGATCTCAGTCAATACCACGCCGTCCCGGGCCTGTACGGCGGTTGTGCCGCTTTGGGAGACATCGACAAACAATGGCCTGCTTATCATTACCTGGACCCCAGTTGGAATGATTCCATAGGGTGGGCTTCCGTAGCGGTAAAGTTGGTTTTCCCCAAAAATATTTGTGCCAACCATCAAAACTTCGCCCGCGTTGGAGGCAAGGGTAAGAATTTCCTTTTGTTCGGGGGTTAATGTCTGTTTGTCAATGCTTTCAAGAGGTATAATGACGGGGGATTTGCTAAGGCCCACTGATCCATTTGGGGCGGTGAGGACAAGGCTTCCCGCATGAATGTTTGCATTGCTTGCGCCAGGCTGATTGTCATTACTTTGTCGTTGGAGAGCGTCAAGGGATATCCCGGCGATAAGACCAAAAGCGGATGTGCTTCCTGCATTCAATTGGTCCGCGGTTGCCTGGGAGGCAATAAAACTGTAATTGGAATCATAATTTTCAAATTGGGGAAGTGTCTGCCATGATGGTCCGAAAGCCAAATTGCTTTCAAAGGAGGTGACGCATTGTTGCCAATTGTCATTGGCCCAGGTTTGAACCTGGGCGTTGGTGGCGGATGAAACGCCATAAATAAGAGCGACTTGTGGCTCTAGAACGCCAAGGCCACTACTGCTTACGACAAAAACGCCATTTTGAACGCTTCCATTGGGTAACAGGTTCCAATATTGGAGATAATTCCGATCAATCAAACCTTCGTAGCTGTTCACGGCTGCGGAACTGGAATTGCCCAAGTTCTTTTCAAGGATGTTTTTGATTTTCAGGAAATTTGCACGGGATATCTCCCCGGAATTCAATCCCGAACCATCAGGCGTGATTCCATCGACGATGTTTCCTTGGCTTGCGTTGAGGCTTACGGTGCCATTGGCAATGACCGATCCCACTCGCAGATCGTTCAGGGCCTGGGAAACAAAAATGTTATTACTTGCGGTCGCGTTGAAAACACCCTCGGTGATGGATCCGTTGGTGAGGGATTGGGAACTCAAATTGACTTCAATCGGTTGTGTGATTGATCCGATCGAACCGGTTGTGGAGATAAGCGAAATATTTGAGGCTTGAATCAGGGAGCTTTTGTTTGCGGAGGTAATATTGCCGTTTGCGGAAATCACCACATCTCCCAGAGGTGTGGATTTATAACTGAAACGGAAATCGGATATGGTTTGGGAAGCAAATGCCGCTCCATCAGCCGATGTAAATCCTATCAAAGCTGTATTTGCATTCAAGGCTTGTTGGAGGTTGATGGTATATTTTGTGGAAAATGTCGAGCCTGAATCCAGGTCGGTAAGGTCTTCGTACATGGTGCCAGATGACTGGTCATAATTAAGGTTGACAAGAATCTGGTGGCCAGAGGCCATATTGACCGGGCCGGTGGAATTGTATGTCCCCCATTCCCCGTTGGTCACGAAGTTCGTCCCTATGGTGTGACCATTGTAGATGTTGATCTCAAAAGCAGCCGTATTTTGGTTGTTGCCTATTCCGGAATAGCCAAGTAGCCCGCCCGCTCCTCCCAAAGCCTTGAGCCCTTCATTCTGGAAAACAAAGGCTGTGCCATCCGCGGGGTTTTGCCCTTGTGCATGATAAATAAAACTTGCCCCAAAACTGTTGGTTAGGCTAATTGGTGTGTTGTACCATGCCGCCGAGAGTTGGTTATTCACGCCAGGCGGAATCGTAGACATGATACTGCCCGAAAATTG
>CAWUOD010000816.1:0-1775 GCA_963923115.1 uncultured Singulisphaera sp. | reverse complement strand
ATCGTCGGCAGCGTCAGATGTGTATAAGAGACAGAATGATAGTGATGATATTTTTGCCAAACCCCATGGAATGGCTGTCGATAGCAAGGGTTTTCTTTACATTGCCGATTCGGGGAACCAGCGAATTGTCAAGTTTCGATTGCCCGCCCCTTAGGTTGGGTTTCATTGGTGGGTTGGGGGATGGGGTGATTCATCCGTCCCTTGTGGGGCGAGCATTGGGAACGGTTTTCCGGGAAAAAAGCAGCATGGGAGTCAATTGAAATGCAAGCGAAAATGCTGGGCACATCGGATTTGAAGATAACGACCATGGGCTTTGGCGCCTGGGCCATCGGCGGAGGGGGATGGGCATTTGCCTGGGGGCCCCAGGATGACAACGATTCCATCGCCACCATCCACGAGGCGCTTGATCTGGGGATTAACTGGATCGACACGGCGCCGGTTTATGGTTTGGGACACTCGGAGTTGGTCGTCGGAAAAGCCTTGAAAGGGCTTGGGAGCAAGCCTTATGTGTTCACCAAGTGCGCGAGGGTTTGGGACGAAAATCGCCAGATTGGCAAATGTCTTGGAAAAGCAAGCATTCGGAGGGAGTGCGAGGCCAGTCTCAAGCGTCTGGGTGTCGATGTGATCGACTTGTACCAAATCCATTGGCCCGAACCGGTGGAGGACATCGATGAAGGGTGGGAAACGATGGTTCGGCTCAAGGAGGAGGGAAAAGTCCGCTGGATTGGAGTTTCCAATTTTAGCGCCGCGCAGATGGCCCAGGTTTCCCGATTTGGTCCCATCACATCGCTACAGCCGCCTTTTTCCATTGTCAGGCGGGAAATTGAATCGGATATTTTGCCCTACTGCCGGACCAATCAAATCGGGGTGTTGGTGTATTCCCCGATGCAGTCCGGTTTGCTTACGGGGGCATGGACCAAAAATCGTCTGGAGGGGCTTCCCGCGGATGATTGGCGGAGGGAGAAGAACCGGCACTTTCAGGAGCCGTTGTTTTCGCGGAACCTGAGGCTGGTTGAACTGCTTGGGGAGATCGGCAAACCACACGCGAAATCACCGGGTGAGGTCGCGATCGCATGGACCCTTGGGCACGCCGCGGTAACCGCCGCGATCGTGGGAGCGCGCAAGCCCGGCCAGTTGAAGGGTCTTGTCGGGGCGGCGGACTGGAGGCTGTCCGCCACAGACAACGAAGCGATCGAAACATTCCTCCGGAAAAATCCGGAATAGCAGATCTTTTTTGATTTGTTTATGGGAACCGGCTAGTTCGCGCCGGGTGGCGGGATGCGATGGGGGCCATGCCCCTCGCCCGGTTGCTGGTTCTGGTTATCGATAAATTGTTGGAACGCGCGCTTCATGGTGTTTAGAAAAGGGGGGACCTGTTGCGCGGACATAAACACCCGCGAGCCAACCACACTGCGCGGGTAGAAAGTGGCGAGGAAGTCAAAGACGAAATCACTGGGGCTATGGGTGATCATGACCGCGTTGGAGTAGGTCCCGCCCAGCATCTCATCGGGAAGTTTGAGGTGGTTGTACACTTCGTCGATTGGCGTCGGTTTGGCGCCCGGTTGGGGCGTCGGTAGCGGAGTGGGTGGGCCAAATTTGTTTTCAAACATCCCCAGGTTTTCTTCGAGTGTTCGAATGAAACTTGCCAGGGTATGGGGGTTCATCACCACTCGGGATGCGACCTTGGGCGGGTGGACCATTTGCTGAAGAAAATCGACGATGAATTCGTTGGGGCCGTTAAGGACCAAAACCGCGGATGCGTGGACGCCTTGGGC
>CAWUOD010000815.1:0-1776 GCA_963923115.1 uncultured Singulisphaera sp. | reverse complement strand
GGGAGTTTCGCTCACAACTGTGTCCTGGCAAGGCGGATGGCCGAACGGGGTGTCCGCTTTATCCAGCTTTTCCATCAGGGTTGGGACCAGCACGGAGCGCTTCCCAGAAATCTGCGGATGCAGTGCGAGGATATCGACCAGGCTTCTGCGGGGCTTGTCCGGGATCTCAAGCAGCGCGGGATGCTGGATGAGACGGTGGTGGTCTGTGGTGGGGAATTTGGCCGGACGATCTACAGCCAGGGGAACCTCACCAAGGACGACTATGGACGCGATCACCATGGCCGGGCCTTCAGCACCTGGATTGCCGGAGGCGGTATCAAGCCCGGGATCGAGTACGGCAAGACGGACGACTTCGCCTACAACATTTTGGAAAAGCCTGTCCATATCCGGGATCTGAACGCGACGATTCTCCACACGCTGGGGATCGACCATCGCCGTCTGACCTTCAAGTACCAGGGGCTGGACATGCGCCTTACCGGGGCCGAAGAAGCCCATGTGGTTAAGGATATCCTGGCGTAGAAATCGCCTTTCGGGAAAACAGTTGTCCTGGGCCAACGATTGGATTGGCCCAGCTTTTTTGGCTCCTTTTTGTATCGAGAATCCCAATTCCGGGCCTTTAGTCACATAAAAGCACCAGCAAGTATAGAATCAGTGGGATAGGGTGACTTTGTTGGGGTCGTTTCCAAAACCGGAGGAATGCCCATGCCAATCCTGGTCCCAGTGCGAAATTCAAGCCTGGGTAAAAATGTCCTTCGTCGGGCAGCCACCCTGATTGAGACCCTGATCGCCATCAGCGTTGTCGCCGTGTTTTGTTCTTTGGTGTTGGCGGGGATTGTCTATTCGCTTCAGGTTCGTGACAACATTTATTGCAAAAACAACTTGAGGCAAATCGTGCTGGGGCTCTCCACCCATATCGGACAGGATCCCCTTTTTGGGCGGGGGGATTGGAAATCGTTGACCGTTCTGACCCCTTTCCCGGAAATTTTAACATCCCTGAATTATAAAATCGAGGACCCAAGCCAGGCGAACAATTATCAATGCATTTATCCTTATGCTCCCATTTTGATGTGTCCGACCGATTCAACTCTGGACAGGATAAAAGCGTTCAGTGATCCCAATGAAACCACCTCATACCCCTATAACGCTTTGATATTTGGGCCCAATACCCATTTTCCCAATTCCATTCCTGATGGGATGTCCAATACGGTTTGCTTCTCGGAGAGAAACGCCGCTCTTGCCAAATCACGATATGTCCTATCCCTTTGTTCGGCGGTTCCCAACCCGGGATATCTGCGCCCCTCCTCCTTTGCCGACAAACGATTTAACGACAACCGTCCCACCCTGGATCCGGTAACGGGTACCTGCAATGGATCCGTAACGGGTGTTACTTTTTTGGTCCGTCCCGATTTGTCCTCCTGTTCGCCTGGGGAGATGATTTCCGGCCATGCGGGAGGAATCAATCTTGGGTATTTGGATGGTTCAGTCCGATGGGTGGCCCCTGATATTTCCCCCAAGGTCTTTTGGTCCCAAATGACCCCGGGATCAGGGGATTGATTGGCTTGCTCTTGGGTCTGTCCCCCGTTTTCCATTCGTTGGATTTCCTCTTAATGCCTTTCGCAATTGTTTCCGGCCCCATCCCAAAACTCCCATAGTGCCGCAACCCCTGGTTCCTCCCCCTTCGGGGCGCTTCCGCGCGTCAAAGTTTATCGTTACCCCCGGTTCCCCAATAAACCCTACAATAAATTCACGGGGGCCTGTTCTTTCGGCCCGGTCAAA
>CAWUOD010000814.1:0-1778 GCA_963923115.1 uncultured Singulisphaera sp. | reverse complement strand
TGTCCAAGGCGTTTTGATTCGCGTTTCGCCATAAGGCTTGGGCCTTCGACAAGGACTTCCACCTCCTTGCCGATAAAAGCGCGATGGATGGCGAGGCTTTGGCGATTTTGGGCGACGAGAAGGTCGTTATTACGCCTCTTTTTCGTCTCCTCGGGGATGTCATCCTCGAATTTTTCAAAAGCGCGGGTTCCCTCGCGGGGGCTGTATTTGAAAATGTAGCTGTTTTTGAACGCGCTACGGTCGACCATCTCAACCGATTTTTGAAACGATTCCTCGGTCTCACCACAAAACCCGACAATGAAGTCGCTGGAGACGGACGCTTCAGGGGCCCTTTCGCGGATCCGTTGGCGCATTTCGTCATATTGTGCAACGGTGTAAATCCGTTTCATTCTGGTCAGCATTTCGTCACATCCCGATTGGGCGGGGACATGGAAATACTTCACAAGCTTCGGAAGGTCGCGCACCGCATCGATCAGATCGTTTGTCATGTCCAATGGGAAGCTGGTAACGAACCGGATTCGGTCGAGTCCTGATATGTCGGAAAGGTTGGTAATCAGGTCGGACAGGCGGGTGGTTCGCCCGTCACCATGTTCGAAGCGATAGCTGTTGACGGTCTGACCCAAAAGGGTGATTTCGCGACACCCCTGATCGGCGAGTTGCCGGGCCTCGGCATAGATGTGCTCAGGCGGGCGGCTTTGTTCCGGGCCGCGTGTGGAGGGCACAACGCAATAGGTGCAAAACTTGTCGCACCCGATTTGGATGCGAAGGTACGCCTGAAATGGGGTGGGGCGCATCGTGGCATCGCGCAAAGGGTCGTAACTGATAAAGCTGGCCTCGACATCTGTGCGGGAGGCGTCCTTGCGTCCCAGGCTTAGGGCCATCTGTGGGCGCCCTGTTGAGCGCACGGCATCGATTAATTCGGGTACGCGTTCCAGCTGGCCTGTGCCACAAACCAGGTCGACATGGGGTGCGCGTTTGAGAATAACATCCTGATCTTTTTGTGCCATACAGCCAAGGATCCCCAGAACCTTTTCAGGGTGGCGATCCATATGGCCTTTCAGACGACCGAGTGCGCTGTAGATCTTTTCCTCGGCATGAGCCCTTACACTGCATGTGTTGAACAGTATCACTTCGGCATCCGCGGCCTTATTGGCAAGACTATATCCTTGTTTGCGGAGGGCGCCAATTACCAGTTCGCTGTCCAGAACATTCATCTGACAACCAACAGTTTCAATGTAAACCTTGCGAGTCATAGTGTTTCCGAATAAAGGGGCTTATCCCTTATTATGTCCCCAAAACCCATCCAAATCCCAAAATCCCGGAACCAGTTTCCAAAATTTGGAGCCAAACCGCCGAATTTATGTCAAATGTTCCAACCCATTAAGGCTCCGGACAATTTCCCATGCTCAGGGTCTAGACTTTTGCCATCAGATCGCCTGTTCGAACGGGGTTGCCCCTCAAATAGTCCCCAACGGGCATGGCAGTTTTCCCGGAAGGTTGGACAACAAGCACTTTCAGGGCTCCATCGCCTGTTTTCACAAGCAATTCCGACCCTTTGGGATCCGGGGAAACCATTGTTCCTGTTGGCCCATCCATCCGGGTTGATATTGGGGCTTTGGTCGCTTTGACAATCTGGATGCGAATGGGCACTCCTCCCTGGCGAATTCTATGGGTAAATGCGGTTGGCCATGGCTGCATGGCGCGGATTAGCCTAAGGATCTCCTCGGTCGTGCGGGACCAGTCAATGTTTCCAGTATCTTTTTTCAGCCGTGGTGCCC